>JBBDLY010000513.1:1944-11069 GCA_040878585.1 Pirellulales bacterium | reverse complement strand
CGGCCAAATCGAGAAGTTGCGCTACCTGAGTCTTCAGGAAACTCAAGTCGGTGATGAGGGCATGGAATACTTGATGGAAGCCCAGAATCTTGAAGTGTTACGACTTGATTACACTCGTATTTCTGACGCAGGTCTTAATTCGTTGAAGCGAATGAACAAGTTGCGTCGAGTCACACTTCGTGGAACCAGCGTAACTGGAGAAGGAATTGCAGGATTACAGGCTGTATTGCCGAGTTGTGAGATAGCAGGTCCATCGGGCCTGTAATCCGCCACCCTGCTCTTCTTATGTACGTACCTTTCAGATATCGGCGCATGGACGGCATTCGGCCCGGTTGCCGTTGGCACGGAATCAGCGTTTGTCGGCGTCCAGCTTCCGCAAGCGGATATTCCGGTACCAGATCTCTCGGTTGTGATTCTGCACCGAGAAATAACCGCATAGCGGCTTGTCTTTGGTGCGCGGGTTTTCGGACTGGTCGAAGTCGTGGACAACTTGCCCGTTTTGCGTGACGGTGATCTGCGGGCCGCGGCACACAATGTTCACCGTGTTCCACTCGCCCACCGCCTTGGTCGCGTTGACCTGGGGCGCGATCAAGTGGTACAGCGACATGCTGCCCCCTCCGGAAGGCTTCTTGCCGCTGTCGGCCAGAATCTGCAACTCGTAGCCGGAGACCGACGGTCGCTTGTTGTGGCTGGTGTAAGGTGCTCCGCGAATGCCAAGCCCGCTGTTGCAGTCCTTGCCCATCTTGTATTCCAGCTCGACCTCGAAGTCGCACAATTCGGTGTCGTAGCGCAAGAAGCCGAACCCCTTGCCTTGGCAGTGCAGCTCGCCTTCGTCGGTGACATTCCAGATGCCCTCGGCCTTGTTCCCCTCGATCACCCAGCCGTCGAGGGTCTTGCCTTCGAAGATGGGCTGCATCGGGTCGTCCGCCGCGAGCGCCGCGTTCAAGTTGGCGCCTTGCACAACCAGAGTGAATATCAAGAACGTGTAAGCCGTTGCGCGATACATCGAAGCCCTCGATTCTCTGGTAAAAAGGACAAGCTGGCGGCCGCTACGTTCGGCCGCGGCTTGTCGAATGTGAAACGACTTTCCATCCGGCTGAGCTTACTTGGCCGCCTGTTTGAGCTGCTGGAAACGTGCCCGCATTTCAGCGAGGCGTTCGGCATGTTCGGGATCGGCGGCCAGGTCGTTCTCTTCCCGCGGGTCGACCTTGATGTGGAAGAGCTGTTCGACCTGTTGTTCCGGCCAATAAAAATACTTCCAGTCTTTGCGGACCAGCGCTTCGGAGGCTGGGATGAAGTCGGCGTTTCTGAGCGTCGGATGCTCATAGAAGAACTCGTCGCGCCATTGCGGCTTGCTGTCGGCCAGGTAAAGCGGAGCGATGTCTTGGCCCTGCATGTTCTCCGGCACGTCGATGCCGACCGCCGCCAGGATCGTCGGCGCCAGGTCGACGCTGAGCGTAAAGTCGTCGTTGGTCGTCCCATGTTTCGCTTTCGGCATTCGCGGGTCGCGGATGATCAACGGCACGCGGATGCTCTCCTGGTGCGGATACCACTTGTCGGCCAGGCCGTGCTCGGCATGGTAATAGCCGTTGTCGGTGGTGAAGATCACCAACGTGTTGTCGAGCACGCCCTGCTGCTTAAGTTCCTCTAGGACCCGCCCGCAGGTGGCGTCCACTTCGGTGGCCAACCGATAGTAGTTTTTCATCATCGTCTGGTATTTTTCCGGTGTGTCGAACCGCCAATACCAGCGGGTGCGGCCTTCGTTCTCTTTGTCGAAAAACGACGGCAGGCGCTGCCACGACTCCTCGGTCGCATTCGGCGGCACGGGAATCGTGACATCTTTGTACAGTTCCATGCTCTCCGGTTGAGGCAGAAACTGCTTGGGGCTGGGATCCTCGGCATGGGTCGCGAAGAAGCAGACCGTCAGGCAGAACGGTTTGTCCTTCGGCCGGTCTTTGAGAAATTCCAGTGCGTCCTGTTCGTTGCGCTCGGTGACGTGGATATCCTCGCCTTCTTCGGTCTTGTACCAGTGGCGACCGTGGTACGACCGGCTGAAGTCGTACTTGTCGGCCGGGATATTGCCATTGTGCCATTTGCCGACGTGGCCCAGATGGTAGCCGCCGGCTCGCAACAGCGCCGGGTAGGTTTCCGCCCAGGGAGTCTTCCAAGGGGAAAACCCTCGGCAGCCGTGCCGCGACATCCACTGCCCGGTATACAGGCAGGCGCGGCTGACGCCGCAGATCGAGGTCGTCACGCAGTTCTCCGTGAACCGCATCCCCTCGGTCGAGAGGCGGTCGAGGTTCGGCGTCTTGACGACCGAATTGCCCGCGACGCCCAGGGTATCGTGCCGCCAATCGTCGGCGTACAGCACCAGCACATTCATCGGCTCGGCCGCCAGCAACGGGGTGCAGGCCGCGGCCAACCAGGCCCAAAAGGTGAACATCAAGAGTCTCATGCGCATAGGTACTCCTCGTTAAACTGTCGGCAAGCAGTGAACGTTACCGCTTTCTCACTTCAATGATGTACTTCATCAGGTCGTTGAATTCCTTGCGATCCTTCAACTGCCGGGTCAGATTCGCCGGCATCAGCGAGGTGCGGGATTCAATCACTTCGTCGATGTCGCTTTTAGCGATCGTGATCGGTTCTGGGGCGGCCAGGTTGTGCAGCACCAGTTCGGAATCGCTTTCTGAAATCCGAATACCCGTGTGCTGCTTGCCGTCGAGCATGAAGACGTTCACCTGGGCGAACGCCTTGTCGATCAACTTCGACGGACGCAACACGCTGTCGATGAGTTCCTCGTGGTTCAGCACGGTCTCGATCGTCGCCAGATCGGGACCAAGGCGGTTCGCGCCCGACGGTGGATCATGGCAGGCGAAACAAGCGGCCGACGATTTGTAAAACAACTCCTTACCTCGCACCGCATCCCCTTCGGCCAGCACGACTTTCGCCAGTTCCGCGGGCGAGGCACTCAGCAGTTCGTCTTCCAACTGCTTGTTGGAAAAACCTTCCGGATCGATGCCGATGTCTTTGAGCACCAGTTCCGCCTCCAGCGGATGCTCGGCCAGCAAGTCGTCCGGCAGCCAGAACGTGGTGCGGTCTTCGGTTGCCGCGCGAATCTTGGCGACCGTTTCGGGGCGGATCGGCGAGGCATGGTTGTCCCAGGTGTTGCGGACGAACGTGAGCACGGCCGCCATTTCCTCGTCGTTGAGCAGATCGCGGAAAGCCGTCATGGGGGGCACGCCGCGGGCAGGGTCGAAGGTCTTGCCGTTGACGGTGAGCTTGCCCCACAGGCCGTGCATGGCGATCTTAATCAGCCGCTCCTCGCTGCCGTTCACCCAAGCACTACCGACTAAGGATGGATAGACGGTGTCGTTGCCTTGGCCGTTGGGCAGGTGGCAGGTCATGCAATGGCTTTCCCGCTGGTACACTTCAGCTCCCAACTTATAGACCTGTTGGTCGGCGGGACTGAGGTGCTTGGGCGGATCGAATTTCACGAACTCGACTTCCGCCGGCGCGACGAAATCGCCGCCTCCGGAGGCATCCACGTTGTGCCAGAAGTGCTTGACCGTGTTGGCGGCCACGACGGCATGCGGAACTTTCGAATTCAACAGCGTGTTTAACAAATCTTCGTTCTGCACGTTGTGCTGCTGATGCAGCCACAAGGCTTCGAGCAGATGATGCGCCTCTTGTTCGTCGTTGGGGTCGAAGTCTTTGCTCCAGGCTTGCGCCGCCGCAATCACCTCTTTGGAATCTCGCGCGCTCAGTTCCACCCGAGTGCGATGCCGCACGCCGTTAACCGGATGTTTCAGGTTTTCCAGCAGCGCCTCAATCGGCTCGCCGGCAATCTTGACCGGCTTTTGCAACGGACGGTCCTTGACCGTCAGCCGCAGGATGCGGCCGTGATGATGGTCCCGATTGGGGTCGCGGATGTTGTGCTGCATGTGGCCGATGATCGCATTGTGCCAGTCGGACACGTACAACGCGCCGTCTTCCCCGACGATCGCATCGGTCGGCCGGAAGTTGCGGTCGCTGCTTTCGATCAAGGCTTGGACGGGCGTTCCCCAGACATGGCCGAGCGGTCGTTTGCCGCCGTCGCCGTCGCGGTCCAAGTCGTACTGCTTGACGCCCAAGAATCCGATCGTGTTGCAGATCAGGAAGTCTTGCTGCATGTCTTCGGGAAAATGCTCTGAGGAGAGAACCTCGTTTGCCGCCACTGGCCGGAACTCCTTATCGAGCAGCTTGTGCATCCGAAAGCCATTGCCTTCGGGCCGCACTTGAAAGGTATTGCCGCCGGTCGCATCGTTCGAGTAATTGTAGCCCCAGTAGTCGAAGCTTTGGCCGTGCGGGTTGGGGGAGTTGCCGGCGTGCGGCGCGATGGAGAAGGTCCGCGGATTAAAGCGGTACATGCCCGAAGCGCCGATGTTCAGATTCTGCTTCCACGGCGTCTCATGGTTGTGGACCAGGAAGATGCCGCTTTGCCAATAAATATTGCCGTCGGGACCGTAAATGAGGTTGTTGGCCGCGTGATGCGTATCGGAAGTGCCTAGCCCTTGCAGGATGGGGTACCGCACGTCGGCGACGTCGTCGCCATCGGTGTCCTTAAGGAACAGCAGATCGGGTCCGGACGTGACCAGCACGCCGCCCCCCCAGAACTCGAACCCAAGCGGATTGTGAACGTGGGCGAATATCTTTCGCTTGTCGGCCACGCCGTCGCGATCGGTGTCTTCCAGGATCATCAGGCTGTCATTCATCTCTTTGAGCGGTTCCCACTTGGGATAGGTGTTCCAACTGGCCACCCACAGCCGCCCCTTGGCGTCGACCTGCATCTGCACCGGATTGGCCAGATCGGGGAACTGCTTTTCGGAGGCGAACACGTTCAGCTCAAAACCCTCGGGCACCTTCATCTGGGCGATGCTTTCCTCGGGACTTAGATAGTCGATGGTCCCTTCCTTGCCGGGATTGGAGCTCTTGCTCTTGCCGCCAATGTTCGACTTCACGGGCACGGGCGGAGGCACGTTGCCGTCGTCGATCGTGTACGATTTGCCTTCTGCGGCCGCCCAGATTGCCGGATCGCGGTTGGCGGTCATCACGTCGAGCATCTCCAGTTCGTGCTTGAGCACGTCGGCGTTGCTCTGCCCGTCGACAAACCGCAGCCCCGCGCGGCTGCCCCAGATGTCGTTGCCGTCGGGCGCGCGGTAGCGGTTGTGCCAGTGCCAGTTCTTGTCTTCGATCGCCTCGTAGAGACCGGTCAGTTGGTCGCTCGCCGGCGCCGGTTTGCCGAGCAGCGACTTCGAGATGATGTTGGCCAGCTTTTCGTAGCCTTTAGCATTGAGATGGACGCCGTTAAGCGTGTACTGCTGCCGGCTCGACTGGAACAACTGAAAGGTCGGCGAATAGAGGTCGACGAAAGTCGCGTCGGCTTCTTCCGCCGCCCGCCGCGTGGCTTGGGTGTAGGCGGCCAGGTTGATGTTGTGTTTTGAGCCGTCCGGCAGATTCGGGTCGCCGGTGTTCTCGAAGGCGATCGGACTGAAC
The DNA here is from genome assembly GCA_040878585.1 of Pirellulales bacterium. Classification (GTDB taxonomy): domain Bacteria; phylum Planctomycetota; class Planctomycetia; order Pirellulales; family UBA7805; genus JBBDLY01. The sequence goes on along the minus strand of JBBDLY010000513.1, from coordinate 5,537 downwards.
AGCACGAAACGGGCGTCGACCCCCTTCTCTTTCCGCAGTGCGCGATATCTTTTGACCAATTTGACGAGTTCCGCGGCGTGGCCATCGGCCTTGTCCGGTCCGGCGTACGATTCGTTGTAGCCGAAGAACACGAATACCACGTCGGGGCCTACGTGTTGCAGGTACTCGTCGTCGTTGGTAAAGCCCTGGTTGCGGGGCCGCTTGTTGACCATGTCGCCGGAGAAGCTCATGTTGCGAAAACGGACCTGCTTACCTTGCAGATGATGCTGCAGCACCGACTCCACCCACGGGTGGTGCTGCATGCGGTCGGCCAAGCCGTTACCGAAGATGGCGACGGTGTCGCCTTGCTCAAATGCAAACGGCTCGACGGCGGCGACCGGCTGGGCGGCCAGCAACAGCGGCAAGGCGCAAAGGATCGACAATCGAGAAAGACGCAGCTTGAGACTCTGAGATGCGCGGATTTTCATGGCCTGGATTCTACTTTCCCTGAAATGGCTACTGGGATTCTATGGTGATGTAATTCAACAATGAGAACGAAAAGCGAAGAATGCGTGGGGGGTGCTGGCGGCAAGAGTGAATCATTGCCGGCGGCGGGCGACTCTTCAAGTGTACCCTAAATGGCTGGCAAAATCACGCCTTTTCGGAATCGGGCAGCAGGAAATGGTCCAGCGCAGGTTGGGACCAGTGTCCCGACCGAAAAAACCGCACTGTCTGCCGAAGAATACTCCGCAGCACGCCGCGCCAATCAGCAGGCCTCGCATGGCACGGTTCAACGCGGACTCGGGTGGCAACAGCAGGGTTGGCGCCGCCAGTCTAAATCGGCACCCTGGCGATTGCAAGCAGATTCGCGAGTGGAAGCCGCGGGGCTACGCCAACAATTCAGCCAGCGGTTCGCGCTGCGGCTTTTCGTCCATCGAGATGTCGAGGAAATTGAAGCCGTCGCGCGGCGCGCCCGCGGCGTGCAGCAGCGTGGTGTACATGTTGCCGATGGTGCGGTTGCCCGACTGGCCCCAGTGGGGATATTGCAGGTAGCGGCCGGTTCGCAGGTTGCCGAAGCCGCCGCCGACCAGCAGCATCGGGAACTCGGTACAGTCGGTGTGATGCACCGCGCCGGACATGCTCACCGCCAACATCAGCGTGTTGTCGAGCATCGTGCCGTCGGCTTCCGGAATCGCCTCTAGTGCCAGCGCCATCTTGGCCATCTGGCCAACGTTGTAACGGAACGGACCGATCCGCGTGCCGAATTCGGCACTATGGCCGGTGCCGTGCCAGTAGGTGGGCGTTTCAAAGCCGCTCCGCTTGCTGTAGCCGCCCACATACTCGTCGATGCCGCCGGCGTCCATGTTGATGGTGATCACGTTGCACAACCCGGCGATCAAGGCGTTGGTAGCCAATTCGCAATGCATCTCCATGGCGTCTTCCCAGGTGGTCGACCCCTTCTGAATCACCGGCGGCGCTTGCGGACTGAGCCGCCTGAGTTCGTCCTTCATCGACAGCAGCGTGCGGTGCCGCTGTCCCATCCGTTCGTAGGCCAGCAGGTAAGGCTCGATCTTCTCCCGCTCGGCGGTCGGCAGATCGCGCTGGAACCGCTTGACGTCGGCGGCCATGAAGTCCAGCAGCGTGCTGTTGACTTGCTGTTGCGCCTTCGCATTGGCGTCCGGCGCGATCACGCCGAACAGGTTGTTGTAGACTTCCAGCGGCTCGCCGTACGCCGGCAGCGGCACGTTGGGCCCAAGGGCCGAGACCCTGCCGGACCGCAATCCCAGGTGCGGGAAGATGCCGCCCAGGTGCTTGCTCAGTGCGCCGTCGATTGTCTCGGCCTTGGGCATCTGCTTGCTCTGCGCCCGCTGCGCACCGAGTGTGCCGTAGCCGGCCGAGTGGAAGCCGCTGCACATTCGGCCGCTGAGGCCCAGCACGCACGTGACCTTGTCCTTGATCGGATTGAGCGACGCGAGCCACTCGGGCAATTCGATCTCGGCCAGCGAACGGTTGTCGACCTTGTCGCCGTACAGGTCCCAGTGCTGGTCCGGCCGGCGCTCGTCGTACTTCTTCGACTCCGCCGCCTTCGGCAGATACACGTCGTCGGGCATCAGGTATTGCGAGCCGATGCCGTGGCCGGTCAGGAAGAACACGAACCGCTTGGGCAGTTTGGCGGGATTGCCCGAGGCGATGGCCCGCATGTTCTGCAGGAACGGAGTCAGCGACAGTCCGGCGGCGCCGAGCGCCGTGTGCTTGAGCATTTCGCGGCGATTGAGCATGGCGGTGTTCCTCTTGTTGATGTCAACGTACACGTGGTGAAATTCTAAATCCTAAGCACCAAATCCTAAACAAATCCGAATGACTAAAGCACAAATGCTATAAACATCCAAAGGCATGCGGTTTTCGGTCATTCGAGCTTCGAATTTCGAGTTTGTTTAGGATTTAGGATTTCGATATTGGGTTTTCCCGCAGCAGGATCTTTGCGGTACAAGAACGAGTCGCTCGTCAACAGCGACACGACCAGTTCGTTGAAGCTGCCGCCGCTTTCTACGTAGGCCTTGTCGGCGGCGATCAAGGTTTGCGAGTCGGCCAGGGTCTCGTTGCGGCCGAGGAAGTAGCGGAACACGTGGCGGATGAACACTTGGCGGACCCGGTCCGATTCGGCCAGCCGGTGCAGCATGTCGATGGCGTCTTTCACGTCCCCGTCGACTTGTGCATCGCCGCTGCCGCTGATCGCGCCGCTGGTGTCGAGCTTCGTCCATTCGCCGTTGAGCATGTACTCCTCGCCACGATCGCGGAAGCGGCCGAAGTCGTCGTACGCCTCGAACGGATAGCCCAGCGGGTCCATCTTCTGGTGGCACCGCCAGCAGTATTGCTCGCGGGTAATGGCCAGCCGCTCGCGCAAGCCTTTGTCTTCATCGGGAGGCACGGCCGCCTCGACGCCGACCGGTACATCGGGCACGGTGCCGCCCAGCAGGTGCGTGCGGACCCATTCGCCCCGTTGGATCACCTGGTTGTCGGTGAACGTGGAATGGGCGAGCAGCCAACTCGGCTGGGTGAGGACGCCCGCCCGCGGCGTGGAGGCCCGCACGACGAGCGGTTCGTTCGGTTTGGCGTCGTCGACCTGCTTGTCGAACGGGTCGACCCCGTAGTAGGCGAGGTACGTCATCAATACGTTGTAGTGTCGTTCTTCGAGCTTGAGCGGACGGTCCAGCGCCACGCCCGGGTTGGGGATCGTGTCCATGTGCCAATTGAACGTGGAGTTGGCCTGCCACCATTGGATACGGTCCCGCCTTTCCTTGGCCCGGTCGGCCCAAGTAAGGGCCAATCGATCGGTGGAGAGCAGCTCGCGCAGTACGTGCTTGTCTTCTCGCAAGATGTGGGCGATCAGGTAATCGGTGTCCTCAACCAGAATCGGGGGCAGATGCGGCGTGCCGACGGTCGCGTGGTGGCGGACGCGGTTGTCTTTGAACACGTCCTCCGCCTCGACATAGCCGAAGTATTGGCGGAAGAAGTCGAGGTATCGCTCGGGCGTCTGGTATTTCCTGTTCTCGTAGGCCTTGGTCTGCTTCTCGATCAAGTTGCGGACGGCGGCTTCGACGTCTGCGCGCGTT
>JBBDLY010000513.1:0-1844 GCA_040878585.1 Pirellulales bacterium | reverse complement strand
CGTTCGAACAGCGTGCCGACGTCGACGACGACCAACTCACGCGACAGCGGTTGGTCGTTCGTGTAGACTTCCGCATCTTCAATCAGCCGGTGATAGACGTTCGCCCGCCGCAGTTGGCGTCCCAGTGTGCGGTGGGGATTAATCCCTTCCTCGCCGAGCACATGGGCGGTCAGCACCTTGCCGATCTCCTCGGACAAGGCCATCAGCCGCTGAGCGGTCGGCTCGTCGGCCTCGCGCAAGGCGGCGTAGTCGGCCCCCTCGTCGCTGACCGGCGGCGGCGTGATGGGATAATTCTCCGAGCGAACCCGCCACAGCCGCGGCATTGTGTAGGGCTTTTCGGTGACCGAGCCGTCGAACAGCTTGTCGTGATCGACGTAGTTGCCGTACTCCGGCCGGGCGAGCAGCGTCGCGTCGCGCTCGACGCCGGCGTGACCCAGTTCGATGCGAATCCAGTCCATCACCAGCGCCTGCTCTTTGCCGGGCGGTTGTTTGGCCTCTTTCGGTGGCATTTCGCCCAATTCGAGCATGTCGAGCATGCCGCTCCACGTAGCGGTCTGCTGCGCATCGCGAAAGTCATGGGAGATGGACGCCAGCGACAAATCCCCTTCGCGGTCCGCATCGTTGTGGCAATCGGCGCAGTACTGCTTGACGAACGGCTCGATCTGCGACTGAAATTGCTCAGCGGCGGAAAGCCGTTCGGGCTGCTCGGCGGCGGCGGTAACGCCAGCCAGCAAGCTGACGCCGATGACTGCGGCGATGATAAGATCAGTGCGTTGCATGTTCGATTCGCAGTAGGTGGGTGCAGGCGGGCGCCTGCGGGCTGGGTAGGATGTTGACGTGTATGAAATGGGCGGGACTCAGCCGGATCAAGACCACGACCGCCCGTCTGAAGCCGCAGTCGTCGCTGCTTTCTTGCACGCTCAGTAAGGCGGACGCTTCCAAGCTGCTACGCTTGACTCCGTCGGCGACGCCATCCCCACAGAGTGCATCCCGCCAATAGCGCCATCAGGCCGAATAGCTGAATCGAACTCGGCTCGGGAACAAGGGTCGAAGTTGCCTCCAACGTTAAGGCGCTGGCGGTAAAGGAATCGCCGATCCTACGGAACGTCAATTTCAATGATCCCGAGCCGTCCGACGATATGTTCTGAAACGTGGCGCCGGGCGTTCCGAAATTCTCATAGGCGGCGTACATAACTTGACGGTCCTGATTGAGTACCTCCCAATCTGACGCTCCGGAAGCAAGAAAATCGACTGTTCGCCCTCCCTGACCTCTAACTAATGCATACATATTGACGGAATACAACAGAGAGGTATCGAGGTTCGTGAACGTAACGTCAATGAGCCCGCCGACGGGGTGCTCCGCCCATACTCCGTCATGCACCGCAGTTAGGGGGATCGTCGTGTTCGTGAGTTGGTCACCTAAACTGTTTTCACCACCACTGGCACCACCAAAGGTGACCTGAACATTGTCTATCGGCGTTCCTGTATTGGCATTGACCACGTTTAGAGGTCCAACAGGATTGTCGGTTGTGATATTAACCCAGTTCGGCGTAGTGCCTCTAGGATCGCCCAAATCAACGCCGATCATATCGCCGATGGCGATCGGCGCGGCGGGAGCGGTCGTGGCGGACAGCGCCACAAGCATTGTTACAACAAGCATAAGAAATCTCGACGCATTCATGATTCGTTCCTTACTTATGGAGGAGTAGAGTTAGTACAAGTGTGAAACTGCTGATTCTCGTCTTCTTCACATCGTCGGTGGGCAATAACATTCTAATCGCATCCCAAAGTGCATTCTTTCTTTAGAATGCACCAGCATCGACCGCTTGTCCATCCTTGCGGTT
>JBBDLY010000512.1:0-1894 GCA_040878585.1 Pirellulales bacterium | reverse complement strand
TCGCTCATTACGATCAGTTCCTCGTCGACCGCCTCAAGAAACTCCGGCGAGAACAGCTTGGGCGAACGATGCTGGCGATCGCGGAGCTTGAGCACCTTGTAATAGGCGATGCGGCAGGCCCAGGCGCGGAAGTCGGTCCCCCGCTGATACTGGTCGAACTTGGTCCACAAGGTGACCGAAGTCTCCTGGAACACCTCCTCGGCGTCTTGCGAATTGGGAACCAATGCCCGAACATGACCGAAAATCGCCCGCGCATGCCCGCGAAACAGCTCCTCGAATTCCAATTGGCTAATGGACTGCGACATGATGGGGCCGGCCGGTGGTACAATGACCAAAGGAACAGAACCGAGGGGTGGATAAGGATTCTCTATCTATTATTAATCCCCAGTCAGGCAATATTTTTGCGATAGTTTTTGTAAATTAGGAATAGCCAACCACTTACCCCTCGTTCCGACGGGTGGTCTGTTCACGCGGCTGACTTGCGACGCAACCAACCAACACCCCCTAATCGGTCGGCCTGCCATGTGGCTATCGCGGTTGTTCTGGAAGTTCTTCTTGACGCAGGCGGCGTTGCTGGTGGTGTTGGCACTGGTTGTGGTCGGTCTCGACAACGACCGGCTGGTGCTGCTGGCCTGCGGTGTTTATTTGATCGTTGGATTGGCGGCGACGTATTGGATCACCCGTTCGGCGGTGCTGCCGATCCGGCAGTTGACCAGGGAACTGCAACGGCTCGAGTTGGGCGAGTCGCCCGATCCGGTCTATGTCGCCTCGTTCGACGAAGTCGGCCAGTTGGCCGATCGCTTCAATCGGATGAGCCAGCGGATCGGCGCTCGGCTCAGTGAACTCGACGACAGCCGCGGACGCATGGCGACCGTGTTGGGCAACATGATCGAAGGCGTCATCGCCGTGGACGAGCGGCAGCGGGTGCTGTTCGCCAACGACGCCGCGGGCCGTTTGCTCGGCTTCGAGCCGGCCCAGGCGGTCGGTCGCGGACTGATGGAGTCGGTTCGCAACCACGTATTGCACGAGGCGGTAAACACGGCCTTCGCCGCCGGGGGAAGCAAGTCGGTCGTGCCGCGGACGTTGGTGCTGGAATCGCCGACCCACTCGCAAACCTTGTCGATCAACACCACGCGACTGCCGGGCAAGCCGTGCCCTGGGGTGGTGCTGGTGCTGCACGACGTGACCGAACTGCGGCGGCTGGAGAATCTTCGCCAGGACTTCGTGGCCAATGTCTCGCACGAACTAAAGACGCCGCTCAGCTCGATCAAGGCTTATGCCGAAACGCTGCAAAACGGCGCGCTGGCCGACTCGGAACACAACCATCTGTTCGTGGCGCGAATCGAGGAACAGGCCGATCGGCTCCATCAATTGATTATCGACATGCTGAGCCTGGCCCGCATCGAGTCGGGACAGCAGACGTTCGAGATCGTGCGGATCGATCTGGGCCCGATCGTGACGGAGGTTTGCGAACAGGCGCTGCCCGCCGCCGAGGAGCAGCAACTGCGGCTGCACGTGGAAGCTTCCGCGGAACCGTGCCAGGTTCGCGCGGACGAAGAAGGGTTGCGAGAGATCGTGGCCAATCTCGTCAGTAATGCCGTCAAGTACACGCCCGCCGGCGGTCAGGTGTGGGTTCGCTATCGGACCGAGGGCCAGCAGGCGGTGATCGAAGTGCAAGACACCGGCATTGGCATCCCGGCCGAAGGGCAGGCCCGCGTCTTCGAGCGATTCTATCGGGTCGACCGCGCCCGCAGCCGCGAGCTGGGCGGGACCGGCCTGGGGTTGTCGATCGTCAAGCATCTCTGCCTGGCCTTCGGCGGCTCGGTCGCGGTAAAAAGCAAACTGGGCGAAGGCAGCACCTTCACCGTCCGCCTCCCGGCGGGTTGAGGCATGT
>JBBDLY010000511.1:0-1895 GCA_040878585.1 Pirellulales bacterium | reverse complement strand
TTCGTCATTTCCAAACGGTCTATCGGAACAAAACCGCACTTAATGTCAATTCCCTGATACCTCGAATTTGCGCACCCCAGAGTGGGACTAGGCTGGGCAAAGGGCGTCGCAAGCGAGCCTGCCGCAGTCGTCTGATCCCTATAACCGGAATTGCCCCGGCAATCTCGTTGACCGCCGTTCATCCGTATCCTACATATTGATAGCAACTTATAGAGGCGCGGTTGCGCGCCGACAAGCGTACCACGGGAAGCGAGCCGCTCCGTCTTGGCGGGCGGGGCGCGGGTTTCCGCGTGTGGGGCGTTCATCAACCAAGGTTATCATGGAAGCCGATTCCCCAACGACGACGAGCGAAGACCGCCTTGGCGACGACTTCCTCCCGATCTTGCGGGAACAGCGTGCGCAGGCGGAGGAGTTTCTGCGAGAACAGCAGGAGCAGCTTGGCCAGCTCGAGCAGGAATTGCTCGCCGTGGTCGAGGAACTCTCGGCGGAATTGACGCAGGAGCAGGACGAAGTACTCGCCGAGCGGCGCGCCTGGCGGAGCAAGGCGACCGACCTGGAACGCCAGGCCAACAATCTAGCGCGGCTCGAACAGGAACTTGCCGCCCAGCAAGAACATTGGCGGAAGCTCCAGCAGCTTACCGCGGAGCAGCAACAGGTGCTGTTGGATCGAACGGCCGAGCGCCGGCAGGCGCTCGACGAGCGCGTCGCGGAACTCAACGAGAGGGAGCGGGCGCTCGATGAACTGGCGCTCGGACTCCAGCAAGCCGAGCAACGGCTCAAGGAACTTCACCAGGAGGCGGACGCTTCGCAAGCGGCGGCTGCGGAACAGCGGCAATCGCTCGAACGTCGCCTGGGCCGGGTGCAAGAACGAGAGGCCCAGTTGGACGAGGCGCTTCAGCAGGTCGAGCAGCGCGCCGCCGAAACACGCCGCCAACGGCGGCGACTGGGCGCCGAAATCCGTGGCCAGCGAGACCAAAAGGGGCAGGTCCGCGACCACGCCGCGCGGCTCGAAGCGGAAAACGAGCGATTGCGGAGCGCTGCGGGCGACGCTGGCTCGGCCGATGTGGACGAGTTGCTCGACGGCTTGACCCAGGAGAAGAACGAACTGATTCAGAGGTTGATGGCCGCCGACGAGCGAATCGCCAACCTGGAGCGTCAGCCGTCGGCGGGCGGCACCGCCGACGCCGAGAAGCTGACGGATTTGAAGCGGCGGCTGGAGATGGCAATCGAGGACAACCGCACGCTAAAGCGCCGCAACGCCGACCTGGAGGACAAGGTGGCCGCCGGTGGCGGCAAGCCGTGCGACGACGAAGCGGGCTTCGACTGGGAGTCGCAGAAGCAGCGGCTGATCGCCTCGCTGGAGTCGGACTTCGACTCGAACGATTCCGAACAACACGCTGAACGGCTGACGGTCGAAGGGACGATTCGCATCACCGACGAGATCGTCCGACGCAAGGAGCGCGAGATCGAGGAACTGAAGCAATTGCTCAACGACCAGAGCAGCAACGTCGGCAATTTGGCGGTCGGGGCCAACGCCGTCCAGGAAGTGCTCAACAGCGACGAGCTGATCCGTCAGGAGCGCGAGAACCTGACCAAGCTCAAAACGGAGATGCGCGAGAAGCAGCGTCAGGCGGAGGTCGAAATCTCACTGGAGCGGGCCAAGCTGGCGCGGATGCGAGCCGAGTTCGAGGAAAAGCTTTCCGCCATCGAAATCGAGCGCGCCCGATACGGCGGCAAGAAAGGGGGCGACGCCCCCGAAGAACCTCCCCGCGGCCGCTGGCTGGCACGACTGGGCCTGAAGGACGACGATGTGGGGGACAAGTAGTACCCCAGTCCTAAACCTATTTCCCAAATCGCTTGTCCGCGAAGTCGAAGAATACGTTCCAGTAGTCGAC
>JBBDLY010000510.1:0-1902 GCA_040878585.1 Pirellulales bacterium | reverse complement strand
ACGGTGTACGCGTTGGAGATGGATTCCGAGGACTACGAACTGATCAAGCAGAACGACGGCGAACCGACGCCGCGCTCCAGCGGACCCGCGGAGCGGCTGGAAGAGGCACGTCGGGCGCAACAAGCCTTGGGAGTTCAGGTGCGCCACACCTTGGAACTGCCCAACCGGCGGCTGTTCGACACCTTCGAGGCGCGGGTGCTGCTGGCCAAGGAGTTTCGCAAATATCGTCCTCGGCTGGTGATCGGTTTTGGCGACAAGACGCCGCTAGCTTCGCCCGATCACTGGCAAGCGATGCAGATTACCGACGCGGCGGTCTTCTATTCGCGGCTCACCAAGTGGGACGAGGTGTTCGATCATCTGCCGGTGCATACGATTCGTGCCCAATTGTACTTCACGCTGGCATTCGCCTCGTTGCACCTGCCGCCGGCGGCGGGACACTTTGTGGTCGACGTCGGCGACACACTGGAACGCAAGTTGGCCTCGATTCGCTGTTATCGGTCGCAGTTCCCGCCCGAGAAGTCGCACGTGCTGGATCGCATCCGGGCGGTGGCCGAATCGGCCGGGTTGGCCGCCGGCTTCACGGCGGGCGAAACGCTCGCCAGCCCTCGTGTACTGGCGACGAACGACATGATGGGCTTTCTCTTCGGCGACGACTCGCAACAAAGCATGGGATAGGTCGAGCCTAGCGTCTTGGCTGGCGGCGGGAATACTTCACGGTGCAGCCGATCGCCGGGGTCTCTTCCACGGTGGGCTGCTTGCCCGCCAGCAGGGCTTCGACCGCCGCTACCAGGTAGCGATGCTTGACGAGCTTCGCGTTACTCGCGTCGTCCATCCCGCCCATGTAGGCGATCCGGCGATCTTTATCGAGCACGAAGAACTCGGGTGTGAACACTGCTCCATACTCGCGGGCAATCTGTTGCGTCTCGTCAAACAGGTAAGGAAACGGAAACTCCTTATCTTCCGCCCGTTGCTTCATGTTGGGAAGCGAGTCCGCTTCACTCAGGTTCACGTTGATCGCCACCAGGGCCACGCGATCCTCAGCGCCGCAGTAGCGACGGGCGAAGTCCAGGATGCGGTCTTCGTACTCGGCGGCCACATCGCAACTGTTGCAGGTGAAGACCAAGACGACCAGGTCCTTGTGCTTCAAGTCGGCCAGGGAATGTGGCTTCCCGTCCACGCCGGGGAGATTCGTCCAAGCCGAGGCAACGTCGCCGATGTCAAGTTTGGGATTGTACTTGCCGGCGGCGACGGGCGTTGCAGCCAGCAGCAAGGCGAGCAGGACGAAGGGGAGGGGGCGCGTCGAGCGAATCATGGCGATCCCTTCAGGGAAGCGAGCGGTTGAATCAGGGCGGCGTCAAAGCCTCCATCGTACTCCGGCCGGTCCGCGGCCAGCAACCGGCGAATCGAGTCTTTCACGAAGGTTTAGGGGGGGCAGATCTCGTTTCCCTCCAATCGCAATCGGTTACAATGCTTGATTACGACGCCTTCCTGCGGACGATGCCGTTCGGCGGCAAACGGTGGGCAACCAGCAGCGCCATCCGACTGGGCCTGGAAAGCACCCGACGACCACGAGGCAGGCCAAGAAAGCACAACAAAACGGCCTGCCATTAAAAAATCCGCAAAAACATGAAACGCTCGACAAGATTCGCATGGGCAGCCGCTGGCACAATTTTCTTGCTGTGCATATATCCAGCGAGGACTTACTGGCAGCAGATCGAACTCGTTGCGCTAGCACGATCTCCGCAGGTTACGCTCATATGCGAGTACGATGTTAAATGGCATAGCGAGGATTGGAGTCGCTGGGATACGGAGATTTCCTGGGCGACTTACTTTCGACTCACTCCATACTTTTCGCGTGCAAAAATCCTGCACTACTTCGATAAAATCCCGACGGACCGTGAA
>JBBDLY010000509.1:0-11180 GCA_040878585.1 Pirellulales bacterium | reverse complement strand
CAGTTCCACTCGTTCCACTGGCCCAGTTCGCCCCCCATGAACAACAGCTTCTTGCCGGGATGAGTCCACATGTAGCCGAACAACGTCCGCAGGTTGGCAAACCGCTGCCACAGATCGCCCGGCATTTGGTCGAGCAGCGAGCCTTTGCCGTGGACCACTTCGTCGTGCGACAGCGGCAGCACGAAGTTCTCCGTGAAGGCGTAAACCATGCTGAAAGTCAGCTCGTCGTGGTGGTACTTGCGATGGACCGGTTCGTGTCGGAAGTAGCGGAGCGTATCGTTCATCCACCCCATGTTCCACTTCAGGCTGAACCCCAGGCCGCCCAGGTAGACCGGCTGCGATACGCCGGGCCAGGCGGTCGATTCCTCGGCGATCGTCAACACGCCAGGGTGCTGCACATGGGCCTGCTCGTTGAATTCCTTGAGCAGCGAGATGGCCGAGAGGTTCTCGCGTCCGCCGTGCTCGTTGGGAATCCACTCGCCGTCCTCGCGGCTGTAATCCAGGTAAATCATCGACGCGACCGCGTCGACCCGCAGCCCGTCGATATGGTACTTGTCGAGCCAGAACAGGGCGTTGGAAAGCAGGAAGTTGCGCACTTCGTTGCGGCTGTAGTTGAAGATCAGCGTTCCCCAATCGGGATGCTCGCCTTGGCGGGGATCTTCGTGTTCGTACAACGCGGTGCCGTCAAAGCGGCGCAGCCCATGGCCATCGCGGGGGAAGTGGGCCGGCACCCAGTCGACGATCACACCGATATCGTGCCGGTGGCAGTAATCGACGAAGTACATAAAATCCTGCGGCGTGCCGTAGCGGCTGGTCACCGCAAAGTAGCCGACCGTCTGGTAGCCCCAGCTTCCCGTGAAGGGATGCTCGCTGATCGGCATCAGCTCGATGTGGGTATGGTGCATTTGGCGGCAGTATTCGACCAGGCGATGGGCCAGGTCGCGATAGTTCAACCAGCCGTTCTCGCCGTCGCCACGTTGCCAACTTCCCAGATGCACCTCGTACACCGACATCGGTTCGTCGAGATGATTCGACTCCCCTCGCCAGGCCATGTAATCGGCGTCTTCCCAGGCGTAGTCGGACAGATCAACGACCTTGGAGGCGGTCGCCGGCGGCAACTCGGCGGCAAAGCCGTATGGGTCGCTCTTCTCGTGCGTGCCGTCGTGCCCTTTGACCTGATACTTGTAGATGTCGCCGGCGGCCATGCCCGGCACGAACAGTTCCCAGATGCCGCTGGGAATGTGCTTGCGCATCGGATGCGACTTGCCGTTCCAGTTGTTGAAGTTGCCGACCAGGCTCACGCCCAAGGCGTTGGGCGCCCACACGGCAAAGTTGACGCCCGCGACTCCGTTGACGGTCCGCGGCTGGGCGCCCAGCTTGTTGTAGGCGTGCCAATGCCGACCCTCGCCGAGCAGGTACATATCGTATTCGGTCAACAGTGGTGGGAATGCGTAGGGATCGTGCATGATGGATTGGCCGCCTTCGCGGTTCACATGTTTCAACTGGTACGGTGGCTGCTCGGCATTTTCGGGCAGCGGACAAAACGCCTCGAACAGCCCGGCTGGATGGATCTTGCGCATCGGCCGGTCGCCAGACGACGGCGCGTCGACCAGCCAGGCTTGCTCGGAGTTCGGCAGGAACGCCCGCACAGCCAGCGCGCGGCGGCCTTCGTGCTCGACCTCGTGCGGTCCCAGCAATTCAAACGGGTTTTCGTGTCGTCCCTCGATTAAACTTCCAATACTTTCCAGGCTGGCCTGTGTGCGCACGTGATGCTCCTGCTATTGCGGCTAAGGGGGACGTCGCCGCGCGTCGTCCGCCATGAACTTCCTGTCAATCGTAAATCACTAGTCGGTTGGCTGGCTACACGGCCTCGCACGCCAATTCGTCGTGGTTCACCGCCTCTTCATGGGGCAGCGCCCGGCCACGATCGAGAAACTTAGGCCGCGGAGTCCGCTTGGTCGCGGCCTGGCCGGCACGAGTCGGTTCCACCGCGTCGAATCGCCAGATCCGCGCGTCGAGATTATGGAATCGCAGCGCTCGATCGACCCGTCGCCAGAGATCGGCATTGGTGACCGGCACCATCTGGCCAAAACGCTCCCATTGCCAGTCGTTGCTCCGCCAATCGGGCAGACCCACGGCCAGCCCACGACGCAGATAGACATTGCTGGTGACCAACGTCACGCGACTGGCCTGATCGAGCGCTTCCAGACCGCGGACCAATGCCAGCAGGGCGAGGCGATCGGCGTCGAGATGATGCTCAACGTCCGATACATCGAACGCGTCGCGGCCGGCCACCGACTCGAGCCGGAAGTGCCAAGAGGTAGAATCTTGCTCTACTTCGACATAGAGCAGATAGTGTGCGGAAGCCGCAACCATGGGAATCGACCTTTCGTCACAACGGTACATGCCAGCCAAGGCGACGCAACCATAGAATATAATATGGGTTGCGATTTGCTTTTGACACCTGGCGACCCGCACCTGGGCAAGTCGGCAGTCCGTTGCAACGAGCGATCCATCGTAGCGATTTTACTTATCGGCAATGGTGACCTATATTCTCCACCTTTGCCATGGCTCTTGATATAAAAATTTACCGCAGACGACCCAAACAACCAACCCGGCGAGTGTGCCAAATGACCGAACCCCAAGAAATCGAACCCTTTATCGTCTTTCACGCCGGCGGCGACGCGGCCGAAGTGGCCCTGTGGAAACTGGCCGATGGACGCCAAGCGATCGCCCTCTTCATGGACCAAGAGTCGGCCGAGGGGTATCGCGCCGCAGCCGGCCTTACAGACGATTGGCAGGTGTTTCAACCCGATCGAGCGGCCCTGGTAACGCTGCTGCACGCGGCGCTCGACAGCGGCGTGGAGTTCGTCGTACTGCAGCCGACCGCCGATTCGGCCCAGCGGTTATGGTCGATCAGCGACGTGCTGGCCAACGCGGATCAGGAAAATTGACGAACCGATCACCATTACCCATAATTGAAACATGGCAAACGATACGATTAGCGAATCCGATATCCTTTCCGAAGTGGTAGCCCCCGGTCAGGCAGGGCTCTCGCCAGAGTCAGCACGTTCGCTTCTGGAACTACGGTTCAGCGCCCAGGCAGTACGAAGAATGGACGAACTCGCGGACAAGAATTCCCGAGGCTCCATCACCCAAGCGGAGAAGACTGAGATGGAACGGTATATGCGAGTGGGCAACTTCCTGAATCTGGTGCAAGCAAAAGCACGACTTTCGTTACACACCATACCGTCGACTGACTCGTAAAATGCCAGAACCCTTGCGGCAGCAAGTATTTCGTCGGGGCAAGCAACGTTGCGAATATTGCCAAATGCCCAGGGAGTATGATTCGCTGCCATTCCAATTAGACCACGTGATCGCGGAGAAGCATGGCGGCACGACCGAATCGGAAAATCTAGCGTTATCTTGCTACAACTGCAACGCACACAAAGGTCCCAACATCGCTGGACGCGATCCCCTAACTAGCTTGTTAACCCCCCTATTCAATCCGCGTAGGGATGCTTGGAACGAGCATTTCGAGTGGATCGGTGGCAAACTTTCTGGTCGTACTCCTGTCGGTAGGGTAACGGTCGATGTTCTCAATATCAATGATTCCGATCGAATTGACTTGCGCCGAATACTGATGGCCGCTGGCTTGTTTCACGTAACAGCCGCCAGCGAAGAGTCAAAATGAACCATCGTGCAAGTGAGCAGTGCAATTGACCACGGGCGGTTTCCCTCGCGTTGCCCCCTCGGCTACAATGCCGAGTATGACCGTACCGCCCCCTCCTGCGACCGCCCCGCCCCGCGACATCCGCGTCCATAAGTCGACTCGCATGTTCGAGTTCGACTGGGGCGAGGGCCAATCACTGCACGCGCCGTTCCGCACGGTTCGTATCGATTGCCGCTGCGCTTATTGTGTCGACGAGCATACCGGTCGGCGGCTGCTCGATCCGGCCAGCGTGCCGGAAGACATTGCGGTGACCAACCTGGAACTGGTCGGCAACTATGCGATCCGCATCCATTGGAGCGACAAGCACGCCAGCGGCCTGTTCACGTGGCCGCATCTACGGGAGATCTGCGAGGAGTCGTCGCAGTCGTAATTAACCGTTCAGAATTTCGAGAGACCAAGCATGGCCAAGCAAAAGATATTGATGATCGTCGGCGACTTCGTGGAAGACTACGAAGTGATGGTGCCGTTTCAGATGCTCCTGATGGTCGGCCACGACGTCCACGCCGTCTGTCCGGAGAAGCGCGCCGGCGACACCGTGCAGACGGCGATCCACGATTTTGAAGGACATCAGACCTACAGCGAAAAGCCGGGGCACCGCTTTCAGCTCAACGCCACGTTCGACGAAATCAAGCCGGAAGACTACGATGCACTCGTCATCCCTGGCGGCCGGGCGCCGGAGTATCTGCGCCGCAACGAGCGGGTGGTAGCCCTGGTGCGGCATTTTCTTGAACAAGACAAGCCGCTGGCGGCAGTCTGCCACGGCCCGCAGTTGCTAGTGGCCGCCGGACGACTCGCAGGCAAAACCGCGATGGCCTATCCGGCGGTAAAGCCCGAATTGGAAGCCGCCGGCTGCACCTGGAAGGAACCGGCCGCCACGATGGACGACGCCCACACCGACGGCAACCTGGTCACCGCCGGCGCCTGGCCGGCCCATCCCGCCTGGATCGCCGCGTTTTTGCAGGTGCTGGGAACGAAGATCGAATTGTAGCTGCGTCGTTAAGTTGCGAGGCGGTGCAACCACCTAGTTGGCAACCATTGCCCCGGCGTTATCGCCCTGCCGGAAGAGGTTTGGACATTGACGAGCGAAGCAGGCATCGAGACCGACACCGCGGGAATCGTCAACGTCGCCACTCGTCTTCATGACCACGCGGCCGAGCATCCCGAGCAAATTGCCGTGGCGGCGCCTCAAGGGCGCGACGCCCGTGGCAAGTATCGCTACCGCGCCATGACCTATGCCGAACTCGACTCGCTCAGCACGCGGCTGGCCTGCGGCATGTTGCGCCAGGGGATCGCCCCCGGCGACCGGATCGCGCTGCTGGTGCCGCCGAGCATTGAGTTCATCGTCTGCGTGTTTGCCCTGTTCAAGGCGGGCGTGGTCTCGATCCTGATCGATCCCGGCATGGGCCGCCGCAATATGATCGGCTGTCTCAGCGAAGCCGAGCCGGACGGTTTTGTGGGCGTCCCGCTAGCCCAGGTCGCGCGACTGCTGTTTCGACGCCGCTTTTCCCAGGCCAGGCATTTCGTCACGGTCGGGAAGAAGCTCGGCTGGTCCGGGACGACCTACCGGCGGCTGATCGAAACGGACAACCGGCGGGACGAATTGCCGCCAACTTATCGCGACGATCCCGCGGCGATCATCTTCACCACCGGCAGCACCGGGCCGGCCAAGGGGGTGTTGTACCGGCATGGCAACTTCGACGCCCAGGTCGAACAGATCCAACAGCGGTTCGGCATCGAACCGGGCGGGGTCGACCTGGCCGGCTTTCCGCTGTTCGGCCTGTTCAACAGCGGCATGGGACTGACCACGGTCATCCCGGACATGGACCCAACCCGGCCCGCCAAAGTGAATCCGCGCAACGTACTCGATCACGTGCGCGACTGGAACGTCACGCAGTCGTTCGGTTCGCCGGCGCTGTGGAACCGAGTCGGCCGCTACTGCGAAGCCCACGGCGAGCGGTTGGCCACGCTCCGCAACGTCTATTCGGCCGGCGCGCCGGTGCCGGGGCATGTGCTGCGGCGGATCAAAGCGGCGATGCATCCCCACGGCGAAGTCTACACGCCATATGGCGCCACCGAGGCGCTGCCGGTCGCCGCCATTAATGCCAGTGAAGTACTCGGCGAGACCCAAACCGCCACCGACGCCGGCGGCGGGGTTTGCGTGGGGCGGCGATTCTCGGGCATTACCTGGCAAGTGATCGCAATCAGCGACGGGCCGCTGCCGGACATCGCCGCGACGCGCCCCCTGCCGCGGGGCGAAATCGGCGAATTGATCGTTCAAGGCCCCGTCGTCACCACCGAGTATGCCACTCGCCGCGAAGCAAATGCGCTGGGAAAGATCGCCGACGGCGATACGTTCTGGCATCGGATGGGAGACGTTGGTTACTTGGACGAGCAGGATCGATTCTGGTTTTGCGGTCGCTTAGCCCATCGGGTGACGACCGAGACCGGAACCATGTTCACCATTCCCTGCGAGGCGATCATCAACACGCATCCGGGCGTGTATCGATCGGCGCTGGTCGGCGTCGGCCCGGCCAATCGGCAGCGACCGGTGATGGTCGTCGAACGCGAGCCGACCGCCGATGGCGAGCTACTTGGCGACGCGGCGCTGCTGAACGAAGTTCGGCAGTTGGCCGCCGAGCATGCGCCGACCCGCGAAATCGAGCATTTTCTCCTGCACCCCGGCCTGCCGGTCGATATTCGGCACAACGCGAAGATCTTTCGCGAGAAGCTAGTCCCCTACGCGGAATCGCTGTTGCGGAAGCACCGTCGAACTTGAGCAGTGGTCGGCTTGTCCACGCCTGCCTCGCCCCGTTACAATCTCCAGTAGCCGGTGCCAATGCACTCCGCGGCTAGGCGATATACGGCACTATCTAAACGCCGCGACGACACGAAAAACGAGGCGAACCATGCCAGGCGACGGAGTGGCCGGCGGATTTGAAATAGACACTCTTCTCCCGCCACCCGTGTATGGCGGCCAGTTGGCCACTTGAAGTTCGCAGAGCGGAGACAGACTATGAGAAGCATTTGCCTGTACGCCATGACGATCGCAATGGTGTTCGTTCTATCCTGCTGCCACAGTCTCCATGCGCAGCAAGACAATGCGGACAGACGCTACGGTTACATCGGACTTCGCCCCTTGCCTCGGACCGCGGCCATGGATCACGGCCACAACCATGGAGGTTCCTGGGCGGGTACGCCTACCTATGACGAACAGAAGGGGAACTACCCGTTCGTTGCCGAGCATCTTGATGTTGTCAAGGGTTGGCTTGAGGGCGACTTCAAAACCAGACGGGTGTTCTTCGAGTATTACTGGGGACTGAACGAGGAGCGTGACGATCTCGATCCGCGGAAGAATCTATTGATCAAGACGATCCGCAAATGGGAAGACGAGGGCGGCGTGGTCGAGCACATTCTGATCTGCCGTGAATACCGGCTTGCAATCCAGCGGGGTCACGACGATGCCAAGCCGGGACCGTTCAAGGAAGATACCCGAATTCTATACGAGGAGGATGTAGACAACATCCGCGCCATGTTCCGCGAAGCGCATCGGCAAGGATTGACCAAGCATGACAATTACAAGCTGATCCTGATGGTGGAAGAACCCTCATTCTTCGCGGATGACGAACGGGTGCATCCGATCATCGATAAGATGGACGGCGTCTGTCTGGAAGTTCATCAGTTCAATCGTCATTGGCCGCTGGAAGAAGGCTGGGTGAAGCCGCCGCCGGTCGTCAGGGGCGCCAAATGGACGCTCGCCCAGGGGAAGGAATATATCTTCTACTACGGGCCGATACGCTGGAAGGGAAAGGCGTATTACGAGTTCGTGGAGCGGGACTGGCTGGAAACCTACTGGAAGGCCGGACTTCCCAAGCATCACCCGAATATGCACTACTACCTCAATACCTTTCCCCACGAGGATGGTCGCGGGCGCCCGGTCGGCCCGGAGTCCGATCCTCATTCAGTCCTGGGCCTGACGAAGTGGCTTATTCAGGAGATCAAGATAGACGCAGAGGCGCAGGCCAACGAGGCCATTGATGGCAACGAGTAATGGCGCTTCGCTACGGTTGCGGCCACTCCTTGTTCACGAAGCGGCCGTTCTTGCTTATCAATTGCCCGTCCACGATGATCTCGCCCCCCTCGCGCAGATCGCAGACCATGTCCCAGTGCAGGCCCGATTCGTTTTTGCCGCCGCTCTCCGGGTAGGCCGCGCCGACCGCCGCGTGGAAGGTGCCGCCGATCTTTTCGTCGAACAGCGTGTTCTTGGTGTACTGTTGGATCGAGTAGTTGGTGCCGATCGCGATCTCGCCGAGCACCCGCGCGCCTGCGTCTTGGTCGAGCATCGCAATCAGAAACTCCTCGCCTTTGCTGGCGGTCGCCTCGACGACTCGGCCATCGCGGAACTCCAGCCGGATATCATGCGCCTCGCGTCCGCCGTGGACTGCCGGGAAACTATAGCAAACAACGCCGTTGACGGCGTCCTCGATCGGCGCGGTGAAGAATTCCCCGTCGGGAAAGTTCTGCTTGCCGTCGCAATTGATCCAGGTGCGACCCGCGATGCCGAGCGTAAGGTTGGTCCCCTGCGGCGTCGTAAAGCGTAGCTCTTGCTTGTCCTGCATGTAGTCGACCGCCCGCTGCTGTTGCTCGCTGAAGCGGCGCCAGGCGGCGGCGGGATCGTCCAGGTGGAGCAGGCCGGCGCGATAGACGAATTCGGCGTATTCCCGCAGCGACATTTCCGCGTCTTGCGCGGCCGCTTCGCAGGGAAACTGCGTGCCGACCCACCGTAGTTGGCCGGCGGCGAAGCGGTCCATGAACGCCTTCATGTACGGCTTGCGCGCCTGGCTGGCGATCGCCTGGCGTTGGGGAGCGACGTTCGACAGTGCTTTGGTATTCGACTCGCCCCACAGTCCGATGGAGACGTCGATCTGCTCGATCTCGTGTTGGACCAGCGGATCCTGATAGGCAAGCTGTTCCTCGCTGGCTTGCGAGAGCTTAAGCTCCTTGCAGGCGTCGCTGGTCAGTACCAGATGCGGATGCCCGCCGGCGGCCAGCACCGCCTGGTAGATGGCCACGATCAGCGGCTCGGTGATCGTGCTGCCGGAAATCCGAACCAGGTCGCCCGGCTTGACTTCCGTCGAGTAATTGACCAATACGTCCGCCAGTTTTGCCTGATACATATCGTTCCAACCGCTGTTTTCGAATTTTTCAAGAGTCGATTTTGACCACCAAGACACGAAGAATCACTTCGGATTTAGGATTGATCCGCTGCAATCTGAAGTCCTAAATCCGCAGTTCTCCGTGGCTCCGTGGTTGAGTCCTTGATCATTGTACCCGAGGTCGCCCAAAGCTTGGAGGTTACCACAGTCACGGGCGTTATCAATGGGGCGACCCGCTGAGCTGGCGTTGTTTGCCGCGGCCGGTTGTGTTAGCAATAGGGATGTGCAGGACGGATTCTCCTCGCGGCGCGCCGTTGCAACCACGGCGTTATGACACACGGATGAAGGCACTTCCCAGCCAATCGCTGCTCGACTCGCTCGCCGAGTTGCAACTCGCCCAACCGGACGAAGTGGCCCGCGTCGCCTCGCGGGCGCGGCGGCTGGCACGGGATCTGGCGTCGTTCGATCTCGCCTGGATCGACGCCCTTCAGCAAGCCAAGCTGCTCACCCCCTGGCAAGCCGAGCAGTTGCAGCACGGCCGCGCCGGACAAATGTCAATCGGCCGCTTCGTGTTGTACGCCCCGCTGGCCTCGCTCGGTTGGGCCTCCGTCTACCGCGGCCGATGTCGCGACACGGGCGAGTGGCGACAGATCTACGTGGCCGATATCGACGCCGCGCAGCAAGAGCCAGTCGAAGCCGGGCTGCGGCAGCTTGTCGAGTCGTCTCGGCGGCTCGACGGGCGGTATTGTTTGCCCGTGCTGGAGGCCGGCGTGGAACAGAGTGACGTTGCGGGGCGGATGCGCGTCTGGGGGGCGACGGTTGATCTCGCGGCGCGACGCGCGCAAGGCTGGCTGGCGGCCAACGGCCGCTTTGTGCCGGACCTGGCATTGGAGATCGCGAGACAAACCTCCGCCGCGGCAGCGCACTTGCAGACGCACGATCATCTGCATGGCGATCTGGCGACCATGAGCTTGCTGATCAACCTGGAAGGCGACGTACGATTGGCCGTGCCGGGCCTGCGGCTGGCGTTGCGGCGGTGCGAAGGCTTTTCCCGCGCCGACTTGCCGCCGGAATGCTACGACACGCTCGCCCCCGAACGGATCGAGCCGAGCGGTCCCGCCACCTGGGAAAGCGAAGCGTACAGTCTGGCCGCCTGCTGGTGGCAGTTGCTCACCGGGCGCGCGCCGTTCGCCGGCGGCGACAGTCTCACCAAGCTGCGCAATTTGCACCGTGCTCGTTGGCTCGACATCGCGGCCTATGCACCCGAGACCGATCCGCGGTTGATTTCCTCGATCAAGCTACAGACTGCGATCGAACCTTCGGAACGTCCCGCCGATTTTCATGCGCTCTGCGAGACGTTGGGGGAGTCGACGCCGCTCGGCCGCCGGTCGCTCGGCCAGGCGATGCGCCCCGCTCCAACTCCGTTGCGGTGGCGGCGGCAACGACCATCGCGCCTGCCGCGCCGCGGCGAGTCGTTTCCCTGGTCCACGGCGGTGGTGGTACTGCTGGCGGTGCTGGCCGGCGTCGGCTGGCCGGTCTGGAAAAACTATCATGCCCGCAGCAATCAGCCGCTGGCCGAGCTGCCGGAGTTTCGCTGGGAGGCCGATTCGCTGGGCAAGCCATTCGACCGCCCGCGACGCCTGCCGCCGGACAAGCCATCCATTCTGGCTGCAACTCCGGAAACACCGTTTCAGGATACGCGGATCGCTGCGGCGAGTTTCGAACAGGACGCTCCTCTCGAACTGTTATTGGCCTCCGACCGGCCCAACGCCTGGCCCGCCGAGCGGCTGGCGGCGGGAACCTTGGTGCGGCCCCAGGGGGACGGCCGCGCCGTGCTGGCGGTTCCGGCCGGAGGAATTGCCGTCGACGTATCAGAATTGGTGTTCCACAACATCGACTTCATCGCCGTGGAAGGAGGCGACCTGCTGCGGCTGTCGGCCTCCCAGGCAAGGTTCCGCGGCTGCACATTTCGCGGCGGGAAGTCGGGGATGGAAGCAACGCCCACCACGGCGATTCGCTGGGCCGCGGCCAACGACGCAAGCTTGTCGCCACTTCCCGGTTCGGCTCGGCTGGTGTTCGAAAACTGCCACTTTCACGCCCTCGAAACGGCGCTGCTCATCGAACGGTCCGCCGACGTGGATTTGGACTTGGGAAACACGTTGATCACATCCTGCGAAGCGGCATTCCGTTGGAACCGCCGGCCCTTATCCGACGCGACGATTCGCATCCAACTGGCGCATGCGACCATCCGCGATACCGGGCGCGTGCTGGTATTCGACGAGGAGTCTCGGCAG
>JBBDLY010000508.1:0-1909 GCA_040878585.1 Pirellulales bacterium | reverse complement strand
GCAATGACCACGCACACGGCCGCCGCTCCCCATAGCCGTCCGCGAAACAAGTCCAACAGATAGCCACCCACGGCGACGCCCACGATCAGCGAGACAAAGGTGGTCATCTGAAACACGCCGTTGAACGCCGGCAGATCGCGGGTACGGGAGATTTCCGGCAGGATGGCGTACTTGCTCGGGCCGAAGAAAGTGCTTTGCACGCCCATCAGGCAGAGGACCGCCAACACAAGCCACGGCAGGCCGGTGGTGAGCATCTGCTCGCCCTGATAGGAGACCGGCCGCATCGTGGCGAACGCCGCCACGCCCGCCAGCATGACGACGATCTCGCCAATCTTGCTCAGCACGATGACGTTCCACTTGCTCACCCGATCGGCCAGCCAGCCGGCCGTGCCGGAAAGCAGCACAAACGGCAGCGAGAAGATCGCCAGCCCGATCCATTGCAGATCGGCCGCCTCGCCCCCGGGCGTGACCGCCACGCGGACCAGTAACAACAGCACGAACTGCTTAAAGATGGTGTCGTTGAACGCGCCGAGCATCTGGGTGACGGTCATGCTCCAGAAGGAGCGGTTCGCCAGCCAGAACGGCAATTCTTCATTCGCCGACGCGGGGAACCCGGGCCTGTCGTCCGGCTCGGGCGACACGTACGGATTCTCATCGTGCGGCTTGTCCGGGGGAGAGTATTCCGAACGATTCATGAGATTCCCGTCGGTGGGGAGCATGGTGTGCGAGGCAGAGGCATTATTCCCGATGGACGGCGATTCCGGCAAGGCGAGAAGCCGAATCCCCTGCTCAACCCGGCTCGCGCGGCACAGCCGCCTTGTACTGGACCACGCCGACCATCAGCAACACGCCAACCAAGGCGAAGGCCTGGTAGCGGGTGACCGCCTCGCCGTTGAGCCAACCGAGCAGGACCGCGATAACGGGAATCAGGTAGGTGACCATGCCCGCGAACAGCGGCCCTTGCTCCTGAACGAGCTTCATGAAAAACAACTGCGTGACGCCGGTCCCTAGGATGCCCAGCACGATCGCCGCCGTCACGGCCAGCGGCAGGGCGGCGGTGACGGCGACCGACTCGCTTCCCGCGACGTTCAATCCCACCGCCAGCGGCAGCAGGACGCCGGAGGTGATGGTCAGCGCCAGCAGCGCCATGGCCAGCGGCGGCAGCTTGGAGAACCGCTTTTTGATGTAGGTGTTGCTGATCGCGTAATTCAACGGCACGGAGATCGCCAGCAGCAGGTCGTACCAGGGAACATTGCGAACGCTGCCGTCCTTGGCGATCAGCGCCATGCAGGCAAAGCCTCCCACCACACCAATCAATTGCCGCGGCGAAGGCCAGACGTGCAGCATCGGCACCGAGACCACGATGGTCAGCAACGGAACCAGACAGACCATCATGCCGATAAAGCCGCTGCCGTGGATGCCGATCAAGTAAGGCTGCATTGTGAACGGCCAAATGTAACCCATCGCAACTACGAACAACATCGGCCGCAGGTGCCCGTCGAGCGCGGGCCACTGGCGATGATGCACGTACCAGACGGCGGCCAAGGTGATCGCGCCCCCTACCACCCGACAAGCTCCGACGCTGATCGGCCCGAAGGCGAGCAACGCGTACTTCATCAACAGGAAATTCGATCCCCATACCGCGCAGATGAAGAGGAAGTAAAAATACGCCATGCTCAGGTGGCTGGGGCTTCTAACCCCAGCGATCTGCGGCGTGCAGCCGCGGCATTCGGGTCAATTGGCTAGGGCTGGAAGCCCCAGCCACCTCACTCGCTGGCGGCCGTTTCCAACGGCACCAGCGCGTCGCCGGCTCGGGCCAACTCGCGGATTTCCTCGGTGATCTTCATGGAGCAATACTTCGGCCCGCACATGCTGCAGAAGTGGGCGCTCTTGAACGTATCTTGCGGCA
>JBBDLY010000507.1:933-1913 GCA_040878585.1 Pirellulales bacterium | reverse complement strand
GGGTCTGAATAGAAGGCGTCTTGCCTGCTAGCTGACAAACTCCTTCACCTGCCAGACAAGCTGGCAGGGGTCGGAAAGTGTTGGCTTTCAGAATCTTACTCTTACTCATAATCTTAACCCCAGCTTCAGATTAAGAGAATGATTATGAGTATGAGTAAACATGCCATCGCAGTGACGACGGCGTGTGTCGGTTTGACGACAGTTTCCCGTCGCAGCGGTTGCCGGCGGGGTGACCCCGTGACGGCATATCAGGCGCTCAACTGCTGTTCCACACCTGCGTTACGACCATCCTTGCCGAATGGATCGCCCGCTTGGGCACGGGAATCGCATTGGCTGCTGTATCGTTCGACGCACCAGCGACGGCGGGCGCACCGTTGTGCTCGTTGGCACATGTGGACGGCAGATTTATCACGACTCCCAATCGCCTGCGTCCGGGGACGCACGCCAGAACTTGTGCAAGAACTGTTGCCGACGGTCCTACCGGGGTTCGACCGCCGCGCAGCAAGTGAGGCTTGCAGCCTAAACGGGTTGCAAGCCTCACATCGTTTCTCCATGCAGCTTACGCCGCCAGTCGCGTGGCGGCGTGGACCAGCTCGGTAATGGTGCTGGCCACGTACTGAGCTGCCTTTGGTCGTGCATGGCGGGAAATGGCGACCCCCATCGCCAGTCGCCGCTGGCGATCGGGGAGCAATTCGCTGAGAGAAGCGGCGATGGCGTTGTCCAATCGCCCCTCCACCTCGCGGGGATCGATCATCACGGCCGATTCGTGCCGGGCGAAGGTCTCGGCGTTGCGACGCTGGTGATTGTCCTTGGCGCCGCTCCAGGGAATCATGATCGCCGGTGCGCCGGCGGCGGCCAACTCGGCCAGCGTCGTGCCGCCCGCTCGGCAGATTACCAAATCGGCCGCGCGGACCAGCGGCGCCACGTCCTCGATGAACGGCTCCACCGCGGCGTCGATTTGAAATTTGCGATAGAGCGAT
>JBBDLY010000507.1:0-923 GCA_040878585.1 Pirellulales bacterium | reverse complement strand
ATCGGGTCGCCACCGCGCCGTGGTTGCCCGCCTGATGGACGACGTTCCAGCCGGCCAGCAGATGCCGCACCTTGTAGAGCGCCCGGGGGATCTGTTCGTTCAGTTGTGCTGCGCCGCCGCTGCCGCCGAGCACCAGTAGTTGGCGGCCGGATCGCTTTGCGTCGTCGTCGACCGGCGGCCCGAGGTCGGAATAAAACACCCGCCGCACTGGATTGCCGGCCACCGAGATCGCCGCCTCGGTCGACAGATGCGCCTGCGCGCCGGCGAACGCCAGACAGATGTGATCGGCGCGACTTGCCAGCCAACGGGTCGCCATACCAGGCACGGCGTTCTGCTCCAACAGCACCAGCGGAATTCGGCGAGCGATCGCCGCGCGGGCGGTCGGCACCGAAGCGTATCCGCCGAGTCCCACCACCGCGTTGACGCCTTGCTCGTCGAGCAGGCGGCTCGCCTTGCGGCTGCTGGCCACATGATCCGCCACGAACCGCCAGGCGGCGGCCGGGTTGGTCGGAGCGGGCTGGCTGGCAAGTTCGATGTACTGCCAGCCGAATCCCTCAATAATGTTCCGCTCCCGCGTGCGGCCGTTGCCGACAAACGTGATCCGTGTGTTGGGCCGCCGCCGCAACAAGGCTTCGGCCACGGCCACGCCGGGGAATAAATGCCCGCACGTTGCGCCGCCGCTGAAGGCGACGTGCAGTTGGCGGTAGTCCTTGGCTTGACGACTGCGAGACCGTTTGCTTTGAAATGGAAGTATATTCATCCTTGAACCTAACTTCGCCGTGTGACTGAGCACCGCCGTAGCGGCGCATAAGGCAGGAACGAGCCGGAAACGAAATCCAACGAAGCTCGTTGTGTGGGGGGGCAGGTAAAGCTAATCGAATCTCAAGTCTGCGTCCAGATCGATCACGCACTCATGCTAGCAG
>JBBDLY010000506.1:0-11283 GCA_040878585.1 Pirellulales bacterium | reverse complement strand
CCGTCTTCGCTGCCGGAGGCGAGCAGCTTGGCGTCCGGCGAAAACTCCAATGCGCGGATGCGGCGTTGATGCGCGTCGCGGCGGTTGGCCAACACCTCGCCTTGCTTGCTATCCCACACGCGGATGCAGCCGTTGCGGCCGGCGGCGGCCATTGTCTGGCCATCGTCGGCGAATGCGACGGTCCGCATGTCGGCGCAGGGACCGCCAATCTCTTGCTTGACTTTGCCGGTGGCCGTGTCGAACAACCGTAACGTCTTCTCGAATCCGGCCGCCGCGAGTGTGTCGCCCGTGGCGTTAAACCGCAGACAGAACACCACCGCTTCCGGCTGCGCCATCGTTCGCAATAGATCGCCTGTAGCCACCTGCCAGAGTTTGATCTGCCGGTCGTCGCCGGCGCTGGCCAAGGTTTTGCCGTCGGGGCTGAAGCGGATCGAGCGGACCCAATCGGGATGTGCCGCCAATTCCCTTACAAACGCTCCGTCGGCGGGGTTCCAGAGCCGTATCCGGTGATCGTCGCCAGCGGTGGCCAGCAAAGAACCATCCGGGGAGAACGCCACGCCAGTTACCACCGGCGGCGTTTCCTTGCCCCGAGCCAGTTCGATCTGATCGATCACCCGTTCGGCGGAGCGTCCTAGCGGCTGTGCCCAAACTATTCGGCCGGGCAGCAGCGTGCCGGCGGCCATGGCGGCGAGCATCGAGCGGCGGGTTATTCGCATAACAGTACTACTCCATAGGACGGCGCAGCGACGCCGTCGGGACAATTCGATAGACTGGGCGACGGACACGGCAACATTGCGTGCGAGCGCGCAGACTTCCACCCGTTCTCGTATCGGCCAGATGACCCCGGTTTTTCCAATAGGAATGATTTCGCGGCCGGAATAGGTCCGCTGGTGGTCGTCTGCGCAAGCCTGGCAAAATGCGATGGGCATGCGTGTCCCGCGCCCGATCTGTCAAAAGTTGCCTCGTTTCCCTAAAATGTTGCCGATGCCATGACGCAGACATCAACGTCGCGTTCCGCCACGGAACGATTGTGGGATTTGCCGCCCCGATTAGCGGCCCTGCCCGGCTTTCGTCAGGTCGTCGCGGCGCTTTCTCGAAGTGCCTCCTGCGACGTCGACGGCGCCTGGGGATCGGTCCGCGCCCTGTTGGCCGCGGCGCTTGCCGACGAGTCGCCTCAGCCGTTGGTGATCGTTTGCCCCCACGATGCCGACGTGGACGACGTTGTCGACGAGTTGGCCGTTTTCACCGAAACGGCCGTCACTCGGTTTCCCGCCTGGGAAGCCGATCCGCTGCAACGGGTCACTTCCGACGAGTATTACGGCGATCGCTTGCGGGTACTCAAGCTGCTCGCCGCGACGCATCCGCCGTCGATCGTCGTGACCAGCATGCATGCACTGCAACAGCCGACGCCTTCGGTCGAACAGATGCAGTCGCGCACCCGGCGGCTGCGGGTGAAAGAAACGATCGATCAGACCGAGTTGCTCTCCTGGCTGCTGGAGCAGGGCTTCCACTCCACCTCGGCGGTCGAGTTGCCTGGCGAGTTTTCCAGCCGCGGCGGAATCCTCGACCTGTTCGCTCCCGACTGGTATCGGCCGGTCCGTTTGGAGCTATTCGGCGATGAGATCGAATCGCTGCGAGGTTTCGACATCCAGTCGCAACGCAGCGTCGACGTGCTCGATTCGATCGAAATCACGATCGTCTCGGGCGAGATCCAGGAGTCGAGCCACCTGGCGGATCACCTGCCCTCCGGGAGTTGGTGGCTACTGCTGGAGCCAAGCGAACTGGAAAGCGCCGCCCGACATCTACTGGAAACGGCCGAGGACGCCTCGCGGCTGCATGGTTTCGCGCGGGTGATGGAACGAGTGGCGGAATTCGGTTGTGCGCGGGCCAGCGGCATGAGCGAGTATGCTGGCGAGTCGGTCCTGCGGCTGCCGGTGGAATCGGTGGAGCGATTCAGCGGCGACATCAACAAGGTGCGCGGCGAACTCGATGCCGCCGCGGCCGGGCAACAGACCGCCATCGTCTGCCAGACCGAAGCTGAGATAAAGCGGCTGAATGAGATGTTTGCCTCGACTCGGGTTGCCAAGGAGGATCGCCTGCACTTCTGCCTGGGACGGCTGAAAACGGGCTTTCGCCTCGTTGAGGAGCAACTCGTCGTCATTAGCGGCGGAGAGCTGTTCCAACGCAGCGAAATTCAGCGTCCCGGCAAGCGCCGACTCGGCAAGCGGATCGATTCGTTTCTCGACCTCCGCGCCGGCGACCTGGTGGTGCATCTGTCGCACGGCATCGGACGGTATCGCGGAATCGACCTGATCACCAAGGGGCAGCGGACGGAAGAGCACCTCACGATCGAGTTCGACGGTGGTGCCAAGGTTTATGTGCCCGCTTCGCGAATCGGCTTGGTGCAAAAGTATATCGGCGGCAGCAAGCGGCAACCGAAGCTGGCCAAGATCGGCGGAAAATCGTGGCTTAAACAGAAACAGGCCGCGCAGCGGGCGGTGATCGATTTGGCCGTCGACATGCTCGATTTGCAGGCCGCCCGGCAGGCCGAGAAGGGCATTCGCTTTGGTCCCGACAGCGAGTGGCAGAACGAGTTCGACGCCGCCTTTCCGTATCACGAGACGGAAGATCAACTGCTCGCCATCGACGCCATCAAGCGCGACCTGATGGAGCCGCGGCCGATGGATCGGCTGTTGTGCGGCGACGTCGGCTACGGCAAGACGGAAGTCGCCATGCGGGCGGCCTTCAAGGTGGCCGACAGCGGCTATCAGGTCGCCATCCTCGTGCCGACGACAATCTTGGCCGAACAGCACCTAAAAACCTTTCAAAGCCGCATGGCGGAATTTCCCTTCGCCATCGAGGCGCTCAGCCGTTTCTCCACCAAGGGGGAGCAGAAAAAGATCATCGAACGCTTGAAGGCGGGGGACGTCGACATCGTGATCGGCACGCATCGGCTGGCGCAAAAGGATGTCGACTTTCATAATCTCGGCCTGGTCGTGATCGACGAGGAGCAGCGATTCGGCGTCGAAGTAAAGGAACGCCTCAAACAGTATCGCGAAACGGTCGACGTGTTGACGATGACCGCCACCCCGATTCCCCGCACGCTCCACATGGCGTTGCTGGGAGCGCGGGATATCTCGAACCTGGAAACGCCGCCGGAAGAACGGGTCGCGGTCGAGACGCGCGTGACGCGGTTCGACGACGACCTGATCCGACACGCCGTGCTGCGAGAATTGAGCCGCGACGGGCAGATTTATTTCGTCCACAATCGTGTGAAGGATATCGGCAAGCTGGCCGCCAAACTTCGCGACATCGTCCCCGAAGCCCGCATTCGCATCGGCCACGGGCAGATGCAGCCCGCGGAACTGGAAGACGTGATGGTCGACTTCGTCAATCACAAGTTCGATCTACTGCTGGCGACCACGATTGTCGAAAGTGGGCTGGACATCCCCAATGCCAATACCATCTTCATCGACGAGGCCGATCGCTACGGGCTGGCCGACCTGCACCAACTGCGCGGACGCGTGGGGCGGTACAAGCATCGCGCGTATTGTTATCTGCTGACGAATCCCAAAAAGCACATCTCGCCGAATGCCTCGCGGCGGTTGCTGGCGATCGAGGAATTCAGTCAGATGGGGGCCGGTTTCGCCATTTCGATGCGCGACCTGGAAATCCGCGGCGCCGGCAACCTGCTGGGGACCGAGCAGAGCGGGCACATTATCGCCATCGGCTACGAACTGTATTGTGAACTCCTGGAGCAAACCGTCCGCAAACTGCAACGGCGGGCCCCCAAACGAGTGATCGACGTCGATATCGCGCTGCCGGGCGAGGCGCACCTGCCGCGCGACTATGTGCCCGACATGCGAATGAAACTCGACATGTATCGCCGGTTGTCGCGAACCACGACGCATGACGACGTCGACGCCGTGCGGGAGGAGTTGCTCGATCGGTTTGGCCCCCCGCCGGTCCCCGCGCGGCACATGCTGGCAATCGCCCATTTGCGGATCGACGCGGCGGGTTGGGGGATCAAATCGATCCATTTCGAGCAGAATGCTGTCGTATTCGGCTACGGCTCGCCGAAGCTAATTCAGGAGTTGCGAGCCAAATCGAAAGGCGTGGTCCGCCTACTCGACGATGGAACGGCCGTCGTCCCGTTGGGCAAGCGCGTGGTTTCGCCGGCGGTGTTGTTTGAGACGACGAAATCGCTGTTGCGGCGGGATTGACGGATATCTATAATCCGCCGCCATTTATGTATCCGCGTGGTGGCTTTGAGCCAAGTTCTCGTGCTGGCGGCTTCCAGCCGCAACTTAAGTAACTGTGGCTTCCAGCCGCAATACGGGGTAACTGTGGCTTCCAGCCGCAGACGAAGAAAAATAGGCTGCGGCTAGAAGCCGCAGTCACGGTACGAAGCCGCCGCCGCCAATCCATCGCACTCCGGGCAAATCATTGTGCTAGCAACCGCCGACCGGACAACTCGGATGATCGTCGTCGCGATGGCGATGTTGCTGGCAACGCACGCCCACGCTCAGTTGCCGTTCGGGCCGCCTCCGGTCGACGACGGCTTTGTGCCGGTGGGTGCCCCAAGTGCATCCCCGTTGTCGGACCGAAGCAGCCCACCGGAGCACGCTTCAGTGGCGTTTCCTCCGGCCGACCCATCGCTGGTCGGTCCGCGCTATGCACCGCAAGGAACGCCTTCTCCGTCGTCGCCGATCGGTGCTACCCAACCCGCCCAGCCACCTGCCGCGGAGTCACTTGGCCCTGCACGACCGTTCGACTACCCGATCGCGCGGCAACCGGGCGGTCAGATATTGGCCGAGGCCGAAACGAACGAGCAGTGCAAGGTGTTCGCCCGTGTGGGCGATCAGTTGATCCTGGGGTGCGACTTCCTCGATCGGGTCGACCGGGTGATGGAGGCGAACAAGGAACGCATCCCGCCCGCGAATTGGGAGACGCAGCGGCTGTTGTTGATTAAGGAAGTGCTCGACAAGATGATCGAGAACAAGCTGGTCATCGCCGACGCGCGGCGCAAGATTCCCGAAGAGGCGCTGCCCAACGTCGAACGGCAACTGAATGAAGAGTTCCAAAGGAACCAAATTCCCAAGATGATGGCCGACGCCGAGGTCCAAACAAAAGTCGAACTCGAGCGCTTGCTCAAGGAGGCGGGCAGTTCGATCGAAGCGCAGCGCAAACTGTTCATGGAGCGGGCCATCGGCGCGCAGTGGGTGCGGCAGTCAATCGACACCGAACGAGAAGTCACGCACGCCGAAATGTGGAAGTACTATCAGGAACATCTCGACGACTACCGTCACGAGGCGAAAGCCAAGTGGCAGGAGTTGCACGTCGCCGCTGCGAGTATGCCTTCGCGCGAGGCGGCACTCCAGAAGATCGCTCAGATGGGCAACGACGTGGTTCAGGGCCGTGCTCCATTCGAGACGGTCGCCCAGGCGCACTCCCACGGCTTGACTGCCAAGGCAGGGGGCCTCAACGACTGGACGAGCAAGGGGAGTCTGAAAAGCGAGAAACTCGATGCGGCCTTGTTTCAACTGCCGCTCAATCAGATGAGCCCCATCATCGAGGACGCCGACGGCTTTTACATCATTCGCGTCGTCGAGCGTCAGCCGGAGGGCTTCACGCCGTTTCGCGAAGCACAGGTGGAAATCGCAGAGAAAATCAAACTTGACCACCGAGAGCAACAGATTAAGGACTATTACGCCTCGCTCCGTGAAGAGATCTCGATCTGGACGATCTTCGACGACCCCCAAGTCGCGGCCAAGCTTCCGCCCACCCACCGCTAACTGCCAATTCTCCTGGCCGAAGCTGCCAGCCATCGTTGCTGAAGGTGCCAGCTTCAGCGGACCAGCAGACGACATACCGAACCTAGGCGAGTTTGCTCTCGTTCGGGTGCGACGATATGATGGAGGGGCGTCCATCGCCCTCCGGCGGCCTGCGGCCCCCTTTTGCGGCCCTTCCGCCGCGCTTCGGTGCGAGCCTGTTTTTTTGCTCCGCGCGGTCGATTGTGAAATCGCCACAAGCTGGTTACATTGCTAGGGTAACAGCAACTACCAACGTGTCAGGACAGATTCTATGAGCGTTGCCGAACAGAATGTTTCCCGCGACGAAGCCGCTACGCTGAATCTTGGCGATCAGCAAATCGAACTGCCCGTTATTGTGGGGAGCGAGGACGAGAAGGCTCTCGATATCTCCAAGCTTCGCTCGGCGACCGGCCACGTCACGCTCGACGAAGGCTATGCCAATACCGGCAGTACCATCAGCGGAATTTGCTATCTGGACGGCGAGCAGGGAGTCTTGCGCTATCGGGGTTATCCGATCGAAGTGCTTGCCGAACAGTGCGACTTTATCGAGACCAGCTATTTGCTGATCTATGGCGAACTTCCGACGGTCGAACAGTTGGAGGAATTCAAGGACAACCTCAAGCGGCACACGCTGCTGCACGAGGACATGCGGCACTTTTACGACGGGTTCCCTCGAGACGCCCATCCGATGGGCATTTGCAGTTCCGTGGTTTCCGCCTTGAGCACGTTCTATCAAGACTCGCTCGATCCCCGCGATCCGCAGCAAGTAGAGTTGACCGTGCATCGCCTGCTGGCCAAGTTGCCGACAATCGCGGCGTTCGCCTATAAGAAGTCGATTGGCCAGCCGTATGTCTATCCCAACAACGAACTTGGCTACTGCGAAAACTTTCTGCGGATGATGTTCGCCGTGCCGAGCGAAGAGTACGAGATCAACCCCGACTTCGTGCGGGCGCTCAACCGCATTCTGATCGTCCACGCCGATCACGAGCAGAATTGCAGCACCTCGACCGTGCGAATGGTCGGCTCCTCCAACGCCAATCTGTACGCCTCCATTTCCGCCGGCATGGGCGCCCTGTGGGGGCCGCTGCACGGCGGGGCGAACCAGGCCGTGGTGGAAATGCTCGACGCGATTCTCGACGACGACGGCGACGTGGCCAAGTACGTCGAGATGGCCAAGGACAAGGAACACGGCTTTCGGCTAATGGGCTTCGGCCACCGAGTCTACAAGAACTTCGATCCGCGGGCCACCATCATCAAGGCGATGTGCGATCGCATACTTACCAAGATGAACCGCAAGGATCCGATTTTCGACGTGGCGCTGCAACTCGAGGAGGTCGCGCTCAACGATCCCTACTTCGTCGATCGCCAACTCTATCCCAACGTCGACTTCTACAGCGGCGTGGTGTACCGGGCGATGGGCATTCCCGTGCAAATGTTCACCGTCCTGTTCGCCATGGGCCGACTGAGCGGCTGGATCGCCCATTGGCTCGAAATGCACGCCTCCCCCTCCAAACGCATTTGCCGTCCACGACAGGTCTACACCGGCGAAAACAAGCGGGAATTCGTGGCATTGAAAGATCGCAAATAATAGTCGGCCGTCCTCATGAAGTTACACCTTATGGTTCTCGGGATGGTTCTCGCAGCAGGATTGTTCCTGACGCGAGATACAAGTGCATCCGAAAAGGACTTCCCGCTCGGCCCCGACTCCAACCGGAATGAAGACGTCCCCCGCGGCACGATCACCAAGGGCCAGTTCGCCGAGAGCAAGATTTTCGAGGGTTCAACACGCGACTATTGGGTTTACGTGCCCGCCCAATACGACGGCAGCGAACCGGCTGCGGTGATGGTCTTTCAGGACGGTCATACCTACGTCGACGAGCGCGGGCAGTTTCGCGTACCAATCGTATTCGACAACCTAATTCACGCTGGCGAGATGCCTGCTACGATCGGCGTCTTCATCAATCCGGGTCACCACGAAGAAACGCCCCCTGCGAGTCCGTGGAAAGCGAGCAATCGCAGCCTCGAGTACGATACGCTCAGCGACGCCTACGCGCGGTTCCTGATCGAGGAAATGTTGCCGCACGTCGCCGAAACTCACGACTTGAAATTCGCGGACGATCCCGAACAGCGGGCAATCTGCGGCATTTCCTCCGGCGGCATCTGCGCGTGGACGGTCGCCTGGCAGCGGCCCGATGCCTTTAGCAAGGTACTGAGCCACGTCGGCAGCTTTACCAATATCCGTGGGGGTCATATTTATCCCGCGACGATTCGCAAGACCGAGAAGAAACCGATCCGCGTGTTCCTGCAAGCGGGCGCCAACGATCTCGACAACTCGCACGGCAACTGGTGGCTGTCGAACCTTCAGATGGAAAAAGCCTTGGCGTTCTCCGGGTACGACTATAAGTTTGTCGGCGGCGACGGAGGCCATAATGGCAAGCATGGCGGAGCACTGCTGCCCGCAAGCCTGCGGTGGCTGTGGCGGAAGTAGGCTGCCATTGGCGGCACCTCTTGCCGGCTTGAAGGGGGAGCGGAATCGCTCGAAATCCCACTGCCAGCTACTTCGCTACCATGCAGCTTGGGCATCGGCTCGCTAGCAAGTGCCAGTCTCTCAGCGAATTGGCAATGTCTCTCTTCCGCCAGTTCGATTTCGCCGATATCATGCGGGGCCGCAGGCGAAGACGGCGCTGGTACCGTCCGCCTGTTGGCGTCACTTCGAGAAGGGATTCCGTATGATCGCTCATGTTCGCATTGCGGTGCTTGCTCTGCTCGTGCTTGCCTTCGCCGGTTTGCCTTGGGACGCGGTCTTCGCCGGCGGCAAGGGGCATGGACATCGGGGCGGCCATGGCGGAGGCCGCCATCACCACCACCATCACCACCGTCCCAAGAGCGGCATCGGCATCAGCTTCGGTACGCCGTCGATCAGTCTGAATTTCGGCTCACCACGACCGGTCTACGTGCCGCCGCCGGTGGTTTATCATCCGGCGCCGTACCGCTATTACTATCCCAGCTACTATCCCGGCGTCCGGTACGTCGTAGCGCCGCCGGCCGGATACGTCGTGACGACGCTCGGCGGGGTGCAACATTACTACCACGAAGGCACCTACTATCGACCGCTGGCCCACGAGGGGCGAACGGTCTACCAGGTGGTCGATGTTCCCGCCACGGTCGCGGCGCCGCAGATCGCCTCGGCCCAGCCTTCCGCACCGCAAGCGGCCTCGCGGGAAGCCGCCTCGCCGGAAGCCGCCTCGCCGGAAACTGTGGTCGTCAATGGCGCAACCTATTACCGCGACAGGGCAACTTTCTTGCAGAAGAGCAATGCACCAGGCGCCATCGCCGCGTCAGCAACTGCCTCTGGACGGTCCTCGGAGCCGGCCGAACTGCCTCGGCCGGCCGATCCGAACGAGCAATACCAGGTGGTGGCCGCTCCGATCGGCGCTACGCTCGACGCCCTGCCGCGAGGGGCGCAAGCGATCGACGTCGACGGCACCCGCTACTACCATTCGGGCGAGACGTTCTATCTGCCCATCCGCGTGGCCGGCGCGGAAAAGTACGTGGTGGTCAGCCTTCAGCACAAGTAGCGAAATTAGTATAATTTTTGCTATTCCCTAGCTGAAAAGTGGCCTCATGACGTTCCTCAATCAATTGCCCGAGATTGCGGCGTTGACGACCGGGGCAGGGGTGATTCGGATTCCGCCGGGCCTAGATGTTCCCGTTACCGGTCGGGTTCGCAGCCTGATCGATACGGCGGAATTCCGCCGGTTGGCCCACATCAGCCAACTAGGTCTTGTGTCGTTGGTCTACCCGGCAGCGAATCATACGCGGTTCGAGCACGCACTGGGGGTGTACCGGCTGGCGTTGTTGGTGTTGCAGCGGCTGGCGCACGACGATCGCTTCAGCGAGACGATCGGCCCGCAGGATGCCGAACACTTGCTCGTCGCGGCTCTGCTGCACGACCTGGGGCATTGGCCGTTCTGTCATCCCATCGAAGATATCCAGTTGCCCGGCGTGCCGCGGCACGAGATGTACGCCAACAGCTTTCTGCTGGAAGGTGAAATCGCGGACGTCCTCCGCGACGAGTGGCGCATCCAACCTCGCGACGTGGTAACGCTGCTCAGCGAAAAGCCGCGCGATCCGGCAGCACGGATACTTCAAAGCGTACTGTCGGGGCCGATCGACATCGACAAGATGGATTACCTTGATCGCGACAGCCTGCACGCGGGCGTGCCCTACGGACGGCATTTCGACCAAAACCGCCTGATCAACAGCCTTTGCCTGAATGCAGCCGGCGACGGGCTGGCGATTACCGAAAAGGGCAAGACGGCCGCCGAGATGATGGTATTTGCTCGCTACGTGATGTTCAGCGAGGTTTACTGGCACCACACCGTGCGGTCCGCCACGGCGATGCTGCAACGGGCGTTCTACGATCTTTATGGTTCGCTCGAGCTGGAATCGTTGTTCCGTCAGACCGAGCGGCAAATGATCGCCGAAATGGAACAGGCCGCGGTCAATACCGGCGCTGAGGAACTGCTGGCTGGGTTGTTTGGGCCGACGCGTCGGCTTTACAAGCGGCTCATCCAGTACAGCTTCTTGGAACAACGAGAGATCTACGAGCGGTTGGCGCGGCGGCCCTATCCGTGGCTGGTCGCTTGCGCGGAGCTGTTCGCACAGCGGCTCAGCACCCGGCTGGGCCGGGTCGTCGCGCCGCACGAGATATTGTTCGACGCTCCGCCGATGGAGCGCGAGGTGGAGTTCAAGGTCGACGTTTATTATCTCAAGGAGCGCCGCTATCGGCCCCTGGAGGAAGTCTCTCCCGTCGTGCGGACGTTGGCCCGCGAGCAATTCGACGATTACGTCAAGCGGGTGCGCGTGTTTGTTCACCCGCGGCTGCATGCGGAACTGGCGGAACGGGCCGATCTGACCGCGCTGTTAATCGACGCCATCGACCAGACCGGCGATTGACTTGGCGGCCGTTTCGAGCTAAAACCGATTGTCAATTCGGCCCTTTTTCACCCTCGGTAACCAGCATCGCTCATGTCCGTCATTAACGAACGTCATAAAGAAATCAATCGCCGTCGCCATCGCAGTAAGAAGGTGGCCAAGCTGAAGGCGAAGTACGCCAAGGCGAATCCCTCCGAGCAGCAGGAAATCGTGCGCAAGATCCGCG
The DNA here is from genome assembly GCA_040878585.1 of Pirellulales bacterium. GTDB lineage: Bacteria > Planctomycetota > Planctomycetia > Pirellulales > UBA7805 > JBBDLY01. The sequence goes on along the minus strand of JBBDLY010000506.1, from coordinate 306 downwards.
CACTGACCCCCGGCGCGGAATCGATCGTCGCCGGCCTGGAATCTCGCTAACAAGGCATAGTGGAGCGTGGCCACAAGCTTTAGGGCGTACCGCCCCATCGAGACACGCAAGGTCTGGCAATACTTCAGCCAACCAATGCAGCTATAGATTGCGAAGTGCAACCCTTCTCCCTGTGGGAGAAAGTGGCTGCGCAGCAGACGGATGAGGGCGGCGGTGCTTGTTTGCTTTGCTTCTACACGCCATTAAGTTGCATAGCCAACTGGCACCGCCGCCCTCATCCGGCCTAAAGGCCACCTTCTCCCAGAG
>JBBDLY010000505.1:0-1925 GCA_040878585.1 Pirellulales bacterium | reverse complement strand
CTACCTAGCAACGCTCGCCGCCTAGCGGCTAAAATGTGCAAAACTGGAACTTAGTGCTAATTGCTAATTGTTCCCCTAATATCCAAAATCCTAAATCCCCAACTGGCACTGCTCGATCGCCGCGCGGACGACCGTAGCGCAGCGGCGGAACTGGGCTGCTTCTTCTTCCGAGAGTGCCGGCAATACGATTCGCGTGATGCCCCCGCGGCCGAGCACCGCCGGCACCGACAGGCAGACGTCGTTGACCCCTTGGTAATCCTCGATCCGCGTGCAAACGGGCATCGTGCGGCGACCGTCGTCCACGATGCTTTCGAGCATCAGGCGGACCGCCATCGCGATTGCAAAATTCGTGTGCCCTTTGCGTTGCATGATTTCGTAGCCGCTGCGGACCGTCTGCTCGAACAACCGCTCCGCGGCGTCGCTGCGATCGATGCGTCGTCCGCCGCTGAGCGCCACGCTCAGCGCCGCGAACTGGGTGTCGCCGTGCTCCCCCAAGATGTATGCGCGGATATCGTCGGGATGGATGCCCAACTCCTCGCTCAGCAACGCGCGATAACGGCCGCTGTCGAGCAGCGTGCCGGAGCCGATTACCCGCGCGGCCGGAAAGCCGGAAAACTGCAAGGCGAACCAAGTCATTACGTCGACCGGGTTGGTCACGATCAACAAGATCGCCTCGGGACTCGCCTCGGCCAGCTTGGGGATGCACTCCTCGAACAGTCGCAAATTGCCCCGCGCCATGTCGAGCCGGGTGTTGTGCCGCGATCCGAACGGCACGCTGGCGGTGACGACAATCACGTCGCTGCCGGCCGTGTCGCTCAGATCGCCGGCCAACACGCGCACCCGATGCGGCACAAAGGCGGCGGCGTGGCTCAGGTCGATCGCCTCCCCTTCGGCAATCGCCGGAGTGCGGTTGACCAGCAGCAACTCGTCGGCCAAGCCGTTGGTGACGATGGTGAAGGCGATGGTCGACCCGACTCGGCCGACGCCGTAGATGGAGATCTTCATGACGGTTGCAGTTCGCGACTCGCTGGCAAGCGAGCCATCGGTGCGGATGTTTTACGCAAGTTGGTTGAGCCGACCCAGGTCGGCCACCGTCCACCAGTCGATCTCGCGGTCGAATGTCTCCCCGCCGTGGGCCAGTTCACCCAGGACTGGTGAAACGCAGCGGGCTTCAAGTTCCGCGCGATTGGTGGCCGCGCTTTCGTCTGACTCGGCGTCGCGGTGGTTCAGCACCACGCCGGCCACCGGCAGCCCTTCGCCGGCGGTCGCCGCGGTAATCAGCGTTTGCAGCGTCTGGTTGATTACGCCCAGGGTGTTGGGGGCCACGACCAGCAGCGGGTAGCCGAATTCCATCGCCAGCGTGAGGTTGTAGTCGTCTTCCGACAGCGGCGACATCAACCCGCCGGCCCCTTCGATCAGCACGATGTCGACGGGGTGCCCGCCGGCGGCGCTCCAGTAGGCCAGTCCCGAGCGGAGCAGGGCGGGGTCGACCTGTTTGCCTTCCGCCGCGGCGGCCCGTTGCGGGGCGATCGGCGCGGCGAACCGCTGCGGACAGACCGCCGAAAGCTCCCCCGGCCGACCGGCGGCTTGCCACAGCGCGAGCGCGTCTTCGCTGACCAATTCACCATCCTGCATCACACAGCCGCTGGCGACCGGTTTGTAGACGCCAACCGTGCGTCCAGCCGCGACGAGCCCCCGGGCAATGGCCGCGGCAACGTGGGTCTTGCCGACTGCCGTATCGGTCCCGGTGATGAACAGGCCGCGGGCGGGTTTCGTATTCATACCGGTTAAGGTAACATCAACCCGCAGCAAGAGTCCAGGGATGGCTTGAGGCTTGAGGCTTGAGGCTTGAGGCTTGAGGCGGGAGGCGGGAGGCGGGAGGCGGGAGGCTTGAGGCTTGAGGCTTGATGCGTGAGAACCCTGAA
>JBBDLY010000504.1:0-1925 GCA_040878585.1 Pirellulales bacterium | reverse complement strand
AGCACGCCGCTGCGGAGGTTGAAGATGTCGGTGATGGTTACCCGGTTGGTCTCGGGGTTCATGCCGCTGACCTCGGAGATCTGCGTGACCACGCGGCGGCCCCCTTCCAGCCGGTCGATATGCACAATCAAGTCGATGGCCGAGGCGATCTGACGGTGGATCGAGATCATCGGCAGTTCGGCCGCCATCAAGATCAGCACTTCCAGCCGCTCCATTACCTGGTCGGCGCTGTTGGCGTGCAGCGTGGTCATGCTGCCGTCGTGGCCGGTGTTCATCGCCTGGACCATGTCGAGCGCCTCGCTGCCGCGGCACTCGCCCACCAAAATCCGATCGGGCCGCATCCGTAAGGCGTTGCGAACCAGATCCTGAATCGTATACGCGCCGATCCCTTCCACGTTGGCCTGTTTGCTTTCCAGCGTGACCACATGTTCCTGGTGCAGCCGCAATTCGCTGGTGTCTTCGATGGTGACGATCCGCTGCTTGTACGGAATGAAGCTGCTCAGCACATTGAGAAAGGTCGTCTTGCCGGTGCCGGTGCCGCCGCTAACCAGGATGTTGCGGTTGTCGATCACGGCGGCCCGCAGGAACGTAGCCGCCGCCTTGGGGATGCTGCCGTATTCGACCAGGTCGTCCATCGTTAGCCGGGTAATGGGGAACTTGCGAATCGTCAGGCAGGGGCCTTTCAGTGCCAGCGGCGGAATGATGGCGTTCACCCGCGAACCGTCCGGCAGCCGGGCGTCGACCAGCGGCTGGCTCTTGTCGATCCGCCGGCCTACCTGGGCCACGATCCGCTCGATGATCGCCTCGGTCACCTTCTCCGACAGGAACCGCCGGCCCGATCGCTCGATCAGCCCGTCGCGCTCCACAAAAATCTGATCGCTCTCGACCACCATGATTTCGCTGATCGTCGGCGCTCGAAGTAAGTCCTGCAATGGGCCGAAGCCGAACACGGTGTCTTTCAAGTCCTTCTTGATCGCCCGCAGGATCAAGTACCGCCGCAGTTCGGCATGCAGGTGCGGGCGGACCAGATGGAACACGTCCGCGAACTTTTCTTCCAGGTGCGTGATGCGAGTGCTAATGTCGCGCAGTTCGTTGAGCTTGAGACGCTCGCGGACGAACGCCAGCAGGCTGTACAGTTCGGTTTCCCGCTCGGGCACCAGCGTGGCCGGCACGTCGAACTCGTTGCTGGTGAGCGTGGCCAGGTCGAACATCTCGTCTTCCTTGCCGGTCTCCATGATGAGTTGGTTAACCAGCATGTCGCGGAGCGTGATGCCCGTGATCTCGTCGAGCAGCGCCTCGTTCTCCTTGCCGAACACGTTCAACTCGCGGCAGACGTCCTCGATGTTGTTCTCCAACATCAAGATGCTCTCGGGGCTGGCGCCGGCGCTGTTTTCGTACTCGTACAGGTCGATCCGCTCCAGCAGCGTCTGGTGGATGCGCAATTCCAGATCGGCCATGATCGAACGGAGATGGGCCTCCAACTCGCTACGGGAGAAGCTCGCCTTTTGCTCGGCCTCGAACGTTATCGTGAACGGCGAAATGCGGACCTTAGCCGTGGAGTCGAACGTGGCGGTCTGCCCGCCGAGCACTTCGGTCTCGCCGACGACGCAGCTATTCAGGCCGACGTTTTCCAACTCGAACCGCTTGTCGTCCAACCGCCGCACGACGGCGTGAAAGCGGGAAACCAATGGGCTGTTGAGCACGATGTCGTTGAGCGCATCGCGCCCCATGCGGACTTCCTGGCCGTCGATCTCGACCATCGACCGGCGGCTCTCGTTGATGCGGTTGTACCAAATCTTCATGGTCGTTCCGTTTGCAAGCACGTAGCGAAATTCACCCGAATTCCGAAGTATCACCGATGTCTAGGAAGTTTCAGTAGTTCCAATTTCGATCTTGCGAACAAGTTGACAACTTCAATGATGGCG
>JBBDLY010000503.1:0-1935 GCA_040878585.1 Pirellulales bacterium | reverse complement strand
GCTAGAATTGGGCTGCCAGAAATCGTTGCGTCGTGTTGACGCCGACCGCTAGAGGCCCGCCGTTGAATACTGCCAGCTTGCTCGAACTCTCCTTCGGTCTCATCGGTGGATTGGGTATTTTCCTGCTGGGCATGAAGAACATGTCCGAGGGGATGCAGGCCATCGCCGGGGCCAACCTGCGGTACCTGATCAGCTCGGTCACCAATAATCGCTTCATGGCCACCGGCATTGGCACGCTGGTCACCTTGGTGGTGCAATCGAGCACCATCACCACCGTGCTGGTGATCGGCTCGGTCAACAGCGGCGTGATGTCGCTCACCCAGGCGATCGGCGTGATCATGGGGGCCAATATCGGCACCACCATCACCGGCTGGATCCTGGTGCTGGAGATCGGCAAGTACGGCCTGCCGCTGCTGGGCGTGATGGCGCTGGCCTACCTGTTTGTGAAGGGAGATCGCTGGCGGTTTTGGGCGCTGGCGCTAATGGGCGTGGGGATGATCTTCTTCGGCCTAGAACTGATGAAGGATGCCTGCGCGGTGATCAAGGAGACGCCCGAGTTCGAGGCCTGGTTTCAGCGGTTTCAGGCCGACAGCTACCTCGGCGTCTGGAAGTGCGTGCTGGCCGGCTGCATTCTAACCATGCTGGTGCAGTCGTCGTCGGCCACGTTGGGCATCACCATCTCGCTGGCATTCCAAGGGGTGATCGACTACGAGACCGCCGCGGCGCTGGTGCTGGGCGAGAACATCGGCACCACCATCACCGCCTACCTGGCCTCGCTGGGGGCCACGGTCAACGCCCGCCGCGCCGCCTATTTTCATCTGATCTTCAACATCACGGGCGTGCTGTGGATCACGTTGCTGTTCCCCTGGTATATCGACCTGGTGCGCTTCGTGGTCGATGGCGACGTCAACTATACCGTGACTCGAAACGGCCAAGAGATCTATCCCAATCGCACGGCCGCCATCGCCGCCACGCATTCCATTTTCAATATTGCCAATACGCTGATGTTCCTGCCGTTCTTGTCGCTGTTTGTGCGGTTGCTGCGGTGGCTGGTTCCCGACAAGGAGTTCAAGGAGAAGCCGCATCTGTCGGATCTCGATATCCGCCTGCTGGAAACGCCGCTGCTGGCGATCGAACAAACCCGCAGCGAAATTATCAAAATGGGCGACGGCTGCCATAAAATGCTGGACTGGCTGCGGACGCTGTTGGCCCAGGAGGATCAAGACAAGTCGCTGGCCGACCGCGTGCAGCGCCGCGAGCAGGTGCTCGACAACATCCAGGACGAGGTGGCGGTGTTCATCACCAACTTGCTGTCGGGCAACGTCACGCACGCCGTGGTCGACGAAGCGCGGCAGCAGATTCGCATCACCGACGAATACGAATCGGTCAGCGACTACATCGCCAGCATCATGAAGTTCGACCGTCGCCTGCGGAAGGACGGGCTGCGATTCGGCCCGGAACAGACCGTGCAGTTACTGGAATTGCACGATCTGGTTTCCGACTACGTGGCGGCGGTCAACACGGCCTACGTGCAGCAGAATCGCGACGTGCTGCTGACGCTCAAACCGGCGGGCAAGCATATCCGCGCGAAGATCAAGCAACTGCACCGCCAGCACCTGGAGGCGCTGTCGGCCAACGGCATGGCGCCGTCGGTGGGAGTGGCCTTCATGGCGGCGCTGAATTCCTACGCCCGAGTTCGCGACCACTGCCACGACATCGCCGAAGCAATCGCCGGCGAGAAGTAACCCGTTGCGGAAGCGGCCAACGCCATGGATTGCCCTGGCGCCGCCGACGCTGGCAGCGTCGGCCACGTGGCGGACGCTGCCAGCGTCCGACGAACTACGCGCCTGCCACGAGCAGAGCGGGTGAAGGGAATCGAACCCTCGTCTAAAGCTTGGGAAGCTTTCGTTCTACCATTGAACTACACCCGCATTG
>JBBDLY010000502.1:0-11400 GCA_040878585.1 Pirellulales bacterium | reverse complement strand
AATCCCCACGACTCTCGCCGCGGCCGTGTTGGCGTTATCGCTGTCGAGTGTGGCCATCGCTGAGAGTCCAGCGAAACTGGACGAAGCGCGGTTCGAGGACCTTCTCAAGGAACTCGCCCCGGATGAATCCACGCCGTGGCGGACGATTCCCTGGCAGACGTCGCTGCTGGCAGCGCAGCGGGAAGCCGCCGCCGACAAGAAGCCGATTTTCATTTGGGCGATGGACGGCCATCCGTTGGGCTGTACGTGAAACAACGGTGTGCTCGACCGTGAGTCGACCTTCGCCCATCCGGAAATTGTCAAACTGCTCAAGTCGGAGTTCGTGCCGGTCGCCTTGGATCAAGCGTATCAGCGCCGGCAGCAAGATACCGAGGGGGAGTTTTACCGCAAGATCGCCAGCCAGGGGCCGCGCAACAATTTTCAGTCGACGACGCAGGGCTTCTACATCGCCGAGTCGGATGGCACACTGTTGCTTTACAACAACAATCGCGACCCCGACAAGGTCGCGCGGCTGCTGCGCGAAAATCTAGCCGGCTTCAAGGCAAGCCAGGCCGCGACGAAAGTCGTGGAGGCGATCGAACCCAAGCATGTTGACCCCAAGTACAATCCCCAACCGCCGGCAGGTGGAATCGTAGTCCGGGTGCGGGCAAAAGTACTGGACGGCTACCGACCGCCGGAGAGCCGCTGGGAGACGATCTTCCAAAACGCAGTCTCGCGCGACAACCTCTGGATCACGAAAGCGGAACATGCGGCGCTCGTCGAGGGAAAGCTGCCCGAGAGTCTCAAGACGCGGATGGCGCGGTTTCATCTGGTCGACAACACCCGTGGCGAGCCGCCGATGTGGAAGATCGATGAAGTGCGCCGATTAGAGTTGGTGCTGAAAGAAGGCAATTTGAGCGGTTATGTTCATCTGGAAACCACCGACGCCGGCCGTGGCTATCAGGCGAACATCTTAGGCAAGATCGAGACCCACGAGGGCAAAGTCACGCGATTCGACGTCGTCGCCTTGGGCGACTTCTGGGGCCAGGGGACGTATACGCGGGGCGCGCCGGAAGGGAAATTCCCGCTGGCGGTCACGATGACCCTTGCCGACGGCAACGATGCTGCGGACGCTATTCCGCCGCAAGGCTCCCGCGGCTGGATGCCCGGTTATATCCGCGAATAGGTATTTGACTCAAAATTGTTTGCTCCCGTTCGAGAGTTGGGCTAGAATCCGTACTTACACGGATCCAGCATCCGTGCCGCGTCACGAGGCGGCGGCGCCCCACCCAAATTCCTACCTGTGAACCAATCGGAGTAGACATCGTGGCCCAATCCTTGCATCAAAACCGTCGTGAATTCTTAAAAACAGGCGCCGCCGGCATGGCGGTGCTTTCGGCCGGCGTGTGGACCAGCGCGGCGCGCGCCGAGTCGAAGGCGGCCAACGAAAAGCTCAACATCGCCTGTATCGGCACCGCCAACCGAGCCGCGGACGACATTAACGGCGTGAAAGGCGAGAGCATTGTGGCGCTTTGCGACGTCGATTCCAATTACCTCGAACGGCAGGCGGCCAACTTCCCCGGTTGCCGCACGTATCGCGACTATCGCGAATTGCTCGACAAGGAAGCCGGCAAGATCGATGCAGTAGTGATCGGCACGCCCGACCATCAACATGCCCCGGCTGCAATTCGGGCAATCAACGCTGGATTGCACGTCTACTGTGAAAAGCCGCTGACGCACACCGTAGCCGAAGCCCGCATCCTCTCCGAGGCCGCCAAAGCCAAGGGAGTCGCGACACAACTCGGCACACAGATTCATGCCGGAGACAATTACCGGCGGGTGGTGGAGGCCATTCAGGCAGGAGTCATCGGCGACGTAACGGAAGCGCACGTGTGGGTCGGCAAGCATTGGGGTGGCGGTACGCGCCCCGAGGGAGGCCAGGAACCGCCGGCCAACCTCGATTGGGATCTGTGGATTGGCCCCTCGCCCGAGCGCCCTTACTTTGCCGGGCGATACCATCCGGCCAACTGGCGCCGCTGGTGGGACTTCGGCCAAGGAACGCTGGGCGATATGGCGTGCCATTACATGGACTTGCCATTTTGGGCGTTGGCGTTGCGGCATCCCACCAAGTGCTCCGCCGAAGGGCCAAAGCTAAGCGACGAGACGTGTCCGCTAGGGTTGACGGTCCATTATGAGTTTCCGGCACGGGATAAGTTCCCGGCCTGCAAGCTCACCTGGTACGACGGCAACATGATTCCCCGCGAAGTAGCAGGAGAGCGGGTTCCCAGCAGCGGCGTGATGTTTGTCGGCAGCGAGGGCAAGATGTTTGCCGATTACGGCAGTTACCGCCTGTTCCCCAAGGAAAAATTCGAGAACTTCCAACCGCCGGAGCAAACAATTCCCGCTTCGATCGGCCATCATGCCGAATGGATCAAGGCTTGCAAGGATGGTTCTCCGACCACTTGCAACTTCGACTATTCTGGCGCCTTGACCGAAACGGTGCTGCTGGGCAACGTCGCCTACCGCACGGGACAGACGCTCGACTGGGACGCCGCGAACCTCAAGGCCACCAACGTTCCCGCCGCCGACAAGTACATCCGCAAAGAGTACCGCCCAGGGTGGGAAGTCGCGTGAGTGGCGCATCGTAATAGCGGTTGCTGATCGTGGCGGGGTGGCACATTTGAACTGCCATCCTATCGAGAATTTCGACTGCGACTTGGGATAATCGCTTGTACCGCCACGAAGCGTGTAGCGGAACTCGCCGATAGTTCCGTTGCGCGCCAATCGATGCTCCATGCCGATTCGGCGGAATTCTGATGAACTCCGCGACGCGGCACGTGATGGCGGCGTCTCGCCGCATAAGAAGTAAATGTCGCGGACCGCCGGCGGCGAGACGCCGCCGCCACGTTTGCGGATGCTGGCAGCATCCGCAACGAGTTATTCGCCGTCGACGTACTTGATTTGAATCTTCACGTTCGGCAGTTTCTCCTGCAGGGCGGCTGCGCCTTGTTCGGTGACGGCCGTTCGCGTGACGCTTAGATCCTTTAGGGACTCCAGCCCCTCGAGGTGCTTGAGTCCCGCGTCGGTGATCGACGTGGAACCAACATGCAGGAACTCCAACTGCTTCATGTCGGCGAGATGCTTTAGCCCCGCGTCGGTCAGTTGCGTATTGTCGAGATTGAGCCACTTGAGCTTGGTCAAGCCGGCCAGATGTTCGACCCCCTCGTCGGTTAACGCCACGCGCCACAGGTTCAGCTTTTCCAGGTTCTTTAATTGGCCGACGTGCTTCATGCCGTCGTCAAAAATCTGGCTGTCTTCGCTGATATCGAGTTCCACCAGCGCCGGCACTTCTACAAGGTGCTTCAATCCGTCGCTGCTGACCGCCGACTTAGAGATGCGCAGCTTCTTCAGACGCGGCAACGTCTTGATCACGGCCAATGCGTCGTCCCCGACGAGTGTCTGGGCAAGATAGAGTTCTTCCAGGTTGTCGAGTTCGGTGAGCTTGGCAAGACCTTCCTCGCTGACCCACAGATAATCGAGCATCAGTGCCTTCAGGTTCTTCAACTTGGCGACGTCGGCCATGGCATCGTCGTCCACGGTTGTGGCCCCGCTCTGGCCGTTAAGACGCAGCGCCCGTAATTGGTCTAGTCCGGTCAAATGGCGGACGCCTTCGTTGCCGACGGAGCAGCCGCGAGCATCAATGTTCTGCAAAGTGCGGATCGAACCGAGGGTCTTGAAGCCCGCGTCGGTAACTTTTGTGTCATTGAGCAACACCGAACGCAGCTTCGGCAACTTGGTAAGCGGCGCCAGGGCGGCGTCGTCGGCCTCCGTACCGCGGAAGCTGACTTCAATGACTTGGCCGTCGCCGTCGCGTTTGACGTCGCTGGCGGTTTGTTCCCAGTCAGCCGCGTCCTCAGCGGCAAGATGATTCGGTGCGCCGTGAGCCAGGAGTAGCACCACTGCAAGAATTAGAAGAATCTGTCCAAAAGAGCGTTGCATTGTGGCTCCGTTAATTGAGCGAGTTGGTTTGAGCGGTAAACAAACAACTATTGTCGTTTGACGAGCGAAAATGTTCAACTGTCAACCAAGCAGATATGGCATTTGAGCGGATCAGTCGACGTTTCCCATTCTTGCCTACCTGTTTCCGCGATGATACTGTTAAAGTCGAACGACAATCCATTTTAACCGCATCCCCGTGATTGACATCTTCCATCTCAACCAGACGAAGTCACCTCTTGAAACAACATGAAACCGAAATTCGCGTCCGCTACGAGGACGCCGACCCGATGGGATTGCTGCACCACTCGAAGTATCTGTCCTACTTCGAGATAGGCCGGACCGAGATGTTTCGTGCCGGCGGCGGCGACTATCGGGCAATGGAGGAGTCGGGCTTATTCGTCGTCGTCGCCAAGGTGGTCTGCCGCTATCGCAAGCCGGCTCGATACGACGACCTGCTGACAATCCGCACCACTCTGAAGCAGGTGTCGCTGGCGAAGATTGTCCATGAATACGAGGTATTGCGGGAAGATATTTGTCTGGCCGTAGCGGAAGTGACGCTGGCCGTTGTCGATCGAACGGGCACAGCCCAACCCATCCCGGCATGGGTTGCTGAACAAGCTTGAGAGGGGCTCGGATGGGTTGACTGATGGATCCGTTTTGTGATTCAATGAATCTTCGTTTGCAATTTCAGCACGATTGCCTATGCTAATAATGTAGGTCGCGACTACCGCGTCGTTTGTCGAGGATACTCTCTCAGTGACCAATCCAACGAGAATGACAATTCGAATCACCGCCTTGGCGTGCCTGCTGTTGGTGCCGGCGCAAAGCGTGATCGGTAGCTGCGGCATCTGTTGGTTGGTGGCCGAGGTTGCCCCACGGCCAGACGTTGAGTTATGCCATTGTTGCGATTTCACGTCGCCCGAAACCGACCCGGATACGACGGGGGAGTCAGCCGGCGACGAGCCTGTTCCGCTGCATCCGGCTGCATGTGTTTGCAACCCGTTGATCGTATTGCATCGCAACGGTGACGTCGACACCTCTTGCCAAGCTGCTTGTCATGCTAGCTTTGGTCTGTCGGCGAATAGTCTTGTCTCGCCCGCGCCTGACGCTCCCGTAATCATCGCTGCGGCGGAATCTCCTTCGCAGAGCGCCCCGCTTAACGCGCTCACCTGCCGGCTGTTGCTCTAATAGCCTTCTGGGACAAAACATCATTGCGCCGTCGACCCTGCGCGCCGATTGAATATCTGTGCGCTCCGCGTTCGACACGCGGGCGTTGATGTTTCCCGGCCGCCCCTGCTGTCACGCAGGCGTCCCGCGGCTGATTCTCGCCTCAGGAGTTTTAATATGATTCGCAGAGCGTTTTTCCCGTTGCTTGCTGTTGCCGCAATGTCGCTGTTGGTTCGCCCCGGCCTCGCCGAGGAAGCGGTCTACACGGAGATCGCGGTTGAGAAGATGTGCTGCAAGGGCTGCGCGCAGAAGATCGCCAGCAAGCTCTACACGGTTCGCGGCGTGAAGGAAGTGCGAGTGAATATTCCCCAGAAAAAGGTTTATGTGTATCCGACGCAGTCGGCCAGTCTTTCGCCAAAGGCCGTGTGGGAAGCCGTTGTGGCAGGGAAAGACAACCCGTTGCGACTGGCCGGACCGCAAGGCACCTTCACGCAAAAACCGCATTTTTAATGTCCATTTTCCCTCTAAGAGGAACCCTCCATGTTGTTTCTAAAATCGGGCCTTCCGGTCGTCGCCGCAGTTCTTTTGACGATTGTCACAGGCTGCTCCCAACAGAGTTCCCAGAGCGCCTACAACTCGTTGGCACCTGATATCGACGTTAGCGGGTATCTCCTCAGCGAGGAACCCGCCGGCGCGATGGGCGTGATCGAGGCACGCGAGAAGGCCCAGAACGACGAACCCGTCGTGCTGGTGGCCCGCATCGGCGGCAGCAAAACGCCTTGGATCGACGGCCGCGCCGCCTTCATGGTGATCGACGCCGGCATGACCCTCGTGGCCGACGGGACGGATTCCGCCGAGGGCGAGATTTGCCTCGACAGTTGCTGCGCGTCGTTGCTGACCGATTGCACGACGCTGGTCAAAATTGTCGACGCCAAAGGTAAGGTCGTTCCGGTCGATGCGCGTCAAGTGCTCAAGGCGGACGTCAACGACATGATCGTGATTCGCGGCAAGATCACTCGTGACGAGGAGCAAGGTTCGTTTGCCGTGCTCGCCGATGGAGTTCATGTTCGCCGATAACAAAGGTCGCCATGCGAAGCTTGTTTCGACTTAAACTGTTGCCGTGGGAATATGGCGTGCGAAATTTGTTTCGCCGCGCCTCGCGGACCCTGCTGACACTGGGCGGCATGACCATCGTGATTCTGCTGGTGCTAATCGTGGTCGCGTTCATCCGCGGGCTGGAGTCATCTTTGGCGGCCAGCGGCGACGAAGATGTGGTGCTGGTCTACTCGATCAGCTCGGCGGCAGACATCGAAAATTCCTCCATCGAGGCTCGCGTGCCGGCGTTGATCGGCGCCAGTCTCGACGATGTTCAACAACAGTACGGAGTGAAGCATATCTCGCCCGAGATTTATCTAGGCACTCGTGTTCAAATCGACGCAACAGGTGAGAAGGGGCTGGGGCTGGTCCGCGGAGTGACGCGAAGCGCGCCTTTGGTTCGCTCCCAGGTCCGCATTATCTCGGGCGAATGGCCCGCGGCGGGCGAACTGCTGGTCGGCCGCCTGGCATATTCTAAGCTGGGCTGCCGCGAAGCCGATCTGGCGATTGGTCAAACCGTCACTTTCGACGGCCGGCAATGGCCTGTATCCGGAGTGTTTGCGGCGGACGGCTCGGCCTTCGAGTCGGAACTGTGGTGCGACTTGGAAACGATGCAGCTTGCCCTGAAGCGTCAGGATATCAGTCTGGCGGCGTTTAAGCTCACTCCGGGGGCGTCGTTGGCGGATATCCAGATGTTCTGCGCCGAACGTCCCGAGTTGGAGTTAAAGGCCGTGCGGGAATCGGACTATTACGCCAGTTTGCAACAGCACTATCGGCCGGTCCGCATGCTTGGCTGGGCGATGGTCTGGATGATTGCCGGCGCCGGCGTGTTCACCGGTCTGAATACCATGTACGGCGCCGTGGTCGGCCGGATGCGAGAATTATCGACGCTGCAAGCGATTGGATTTCGTCGCGCGGCGATCACGCTCAGCCTGGTTCAAGAGTCGACGCTGCTGGCGACCGCCGGGTCGCTGCTTGCTTGCCTGCTGGCCTTTCTGTTGGTCAACGGAACCGCGGTGCGATTCACGATGGGCGCCTTCGCGTTAAAGGTCGACAGCGTCGCCGTGTTGATTGGCTGCGCTACGGGCCTGGTGTTGGGAGTCGTCGGCGCGCTGCCGCCGGCGATCAAGGCCATGCGAGCCTCGATTGTCGACGGCATCAAAGCGATTTAGTTTAGTCAGAACGAGACAGGAACATGGCATCCTCAGTCGACTTACGTCAACTAGCAGTAGATCGCAAGCCGCGGTCCACCGTCGAAGTGCAAGCGCCGCCGCGTCGCTGGTTCAGCCGCTACGTGCTGCCGCTATTGCTTGTCGCCGCCTTCTGCGGCATGTTGCTCTGGTCCGTCCGGGCGTCGCTGCTGCCAGCCAAGCCGGTGTCGGTCGTACCCGTGGTGGTAACGCGAGCCGAAGTGCGACAAACCGGAACGGCCATGTTTCAGGCCGCCGGTTGGATCGAACCGAGTCCCGCGCCGGTGCTGGCATCTTCATTGTACGAGGGGATGGTCGACGAGGTACTGGTCGTCGGCGGCCAGACGGTGGAGCGGGGCCAAATAATCGCTACACTGATCGACGCCGACGCGAGAATCGCCCTCGGCAAAGCAGAGGCGGACGTGGCGCTGCTCGAATCTGAGGTCGAAGCGGCCCAGGCCGAGTTGACCAGCGCCGAATACGCCCTCGCACATCCGTTGCAGTTGCGGGCCGATCTTGGTCAGGCGGAGTCGATGGCGGCGGCGGTGGAGGCCGAATTGGCCAAGATGCCCGCCGAACTGGAAGCCGCCGAAACCCACCTCGCCATTGCCGAGCGGAACGTGCAACTCACCAAGCGCGCAGGCAACGCAATCAGCGGGCAGGTCTTGCGGGAAGCAGAAGCGACGCTGGCCGCGGCCAAGTCGACGCTTGAGGGCCTCCGCCAACATCAGCCGGTCCTGAACCGGCAACTTGTCTCTTTACAAGACAAGCGCGCAGCGGTTGCCGAATTGCTCCGCGAGCAGCCTGAAAGCAAACGCCGGTTGGCTGCCGCAAAAGCCGGCCTCAAGACCGCCAATGCGCGACTCGACCGTGCCCGGCGCGACGTCAAAACGGCTCAGCTCAATCTCCAGCGATGCACCGTGCGGTCTCCCATTACGGGACGGGTACTGTCGGTCAACGCGTATCCGGGCCGACGACTCTCCGGACTTAATCCACACTCCGAGGACGGGTCCAGCGCCGTTGCCGCGCTATACGATCCTCGCGAACTGCAAGTTCGCGTCGATGTGCGCCTGGAAGATGTTTCGCAAGTGGTGCCGGGGCAACCTGTCGAGATCGAGACGGCGGCCCACGGCGATAAGTTGCTGGGCAAGGTGATCTCGGTTACTTCGCTGGCCGACATCCAGAAGAATACGTTGCAAGTGAAGGCGCTGCTGCTCGATCCGCCCGACGTCGTCCGGCCTGAGATGCTGGCGCAAGTTACCTTTCTCGCTCCCGAGTCGCCCACCTCCAGTGACGAAAGCGAATCGCCGCGACGGCTGCTTGTCCCGCGAGACTTGGTGCGGCAAGCCGAGGGGGGCGACTATCTGTGGATCGTCGATCCGGTGACCAGGTCGGCCAAATGGCAGTCCGTTCAACTGGGCCGCGCGGGGACCGATCAGTTGGTCGAGGTCGTGCGCGGATTGACGCCGACCGACAAGCTAATTAGCCGCGGCGCGGAAAGCCTTGTCAACGGCGATCGACTGCGGGTGATCCGCGAGAACTATCCGTCGAAAACCAACGCGGCGGCGACCACGTCGACAACCCATCAGACCGCGAGTGCGGCTCAAGAATAAGCACACCGGGAGCTATCATGGCATTGACCGAAGTGATCGACGTAACCAAACAGTACCGCAGCGGCGACGAGACCATTACTCCGCTGGACGAAGTCAGTCTCCGCGTCGAGCGGGGAGAGTTCGTCTCGCTGATGGGCGCCAGCGGCACCGGCAAGAGTACGCTGCTCAACCTCATCGCCGGCATCGATCAGGTCACCTCCGGGTCGATCCTTGTGGACGGCGTCGATATCACCAGGCTCTCGCGGCCCAAGCTGGCCGATTGGCGGGCCGCCCACATCGGCTACGTGTTTCAAACGCACAATCTCATACCCGTGCTCACCGCCTGGGAGAATGTGGAACTGCCGTTGTTGCTGCTGCGGATGTCGGCGGCCGAACGCCGCAAGCGCGTCGCGGTGGCGTTGGAAGCGGTCAATCTGACCGATCGTGCGCAGCACTATCCGCGACAGATGTCTGGCGGACAGGAGCAGCGGGTCGGCATTGCCCGGGCGATCGTGGCGAATCCGTCGATCGTGGTGGCCGACGAGCCGACGGGAAATCTCGACGACGAGACGACCGAGCAGATTCTCGACCTTTTGCGGCGAGTCAATCGAGAGTTGGGAATGACCCTGTTAATGGTCACCCACGACTCCGAAGCAGCCGCCATTGCCCAGCGAATGATACGACTGGAACGCGGCAAACTGCACGAGTTGACCGCTACGGCCGACGCATTGAGAACGAGCGCCTGATATGTTGAAGTTTGTTCCTTACATTCTCAAAGGCATGTGGCGGCATCGCACCCGCACGCTCCTGACTGTCAGTGGCGCGGCCGTGGCATTGCTAGTCTTCAGCTTCGTCAATTCGGTGCAGCAAGGCTTGGCGCGGCTGACGACCAACGACCACTCGCAAAGGACGTTGATCGTGTTTCAAGAGAATCGCTTCTGCCCCCAAAGCAGCCTGTTGCCACAGGACTATGCCGGCCAGATCGCCAAGTTGCCGCAAGTGACCGAAGTCGTGCCGATCAAGGTCTACACGAACAACTGCCGGGCGAGTCTCGATTCGATTGTGTTCCAAGGCATGCCGGCCGACCAACTTGCTGAAACGCGCGGGTTGGAAATGCTCGCCGGCAGCATGGCGGACTTCGTTAACCGACAGGATGCGGCGATCGTGGGCGAAATCGTGGCCGCCCGTCGAGGCATTAAGATCGGCGAGAAGTTTTCCATCGGCGGCGTTACCGTACTGCCGGTCGGCATCGTGCGGGCGTCCCAAGCCGCCGAGAACAACTTGATCTTCACGCATCTCGATTTTTTGCAACGCTCCCGCGGCGATTCGCAGGTGGGCGTGGTTACGCAGTTTGAAGTAAAACTAAGCGGCGCCGCCGATGTCGAGGCAACCGCGGCGGCGATCGACGATCGCTTTCGCAACGGCCCGGTCGCCACCGCCACGCGGAGCAAGGGAATGTTCCAGGCCGAAACCATCTCGGATCTGGCGGAACTGATCGGCTTCATCCACTGGCTGGGCTACGCCTGCGTCGGTCTCGTGCTGGCGCTGGTCGCCACCACTACGGTGATGAGCGTCCAGGACCGCATTCAGGAACACTCGGTGCTGCAAACAATCGGCCTCCGGCCGTCGCGCATCTTGCAGTTGGTGATAGGCGAGAGCATGATCCTCAGCACCACCGGCGGCCTGATCGGCGTGGCCGGCGGGGTGTTGCTGCTCTATTTCGGCGGATTCTGCATCGCGGCCGAAGGAGTCTCGATCGCCTTCCAACCGTCACTCTCGCTGGCCGGGCTGGGCATTCTGATCTCGGCCATGATCGGCCTGCTCGCCGGCGTCGCACCCGGCTGGCAAGCCGCCCAAACGAAGATCGTCACCGGACTTCGTCAACCGTAGCATGGCCCCCTGGGCCGGCGAGTTGCGTCAGTTGCGCACTTACTCACGCAGCGTGCTTGGACTGCTTCCGCCCGAGCCAAACCGCGATGCGAAATAGAGCGGCAATCCAGCCGCCACGGGGGCGGCGCCGACCAGTGCCAGCCAGCCGGCGTAGGCCACGCTTGCATAGAACATATAGCCGCAGGTCAGGCAGAAGACCATCACCGGAACGGGATAGAACGGCACGCGAAAAGGTCGCGGCCGATCGGGTTCCCGGAAACGGAGCGCGACCACAGACAGGCCGGCGAGCAGAAAAAATCCCCAAAACACCGGCGCCGTCGCGGCGACCAATGTCTCGAAACCGCCAAAGTATTGCTCCCAAGGTATCGTTGTCCTACCGAACCAAGCCACCACACGATCGATGGCATTTCGTCCCACTTCGGTGCCGACGATTCCAATCAGCGCCAGCGCCACGACGCCTTGGGCGAGAATCGATTGGATCGGGCTTC
>JBBDLY010000501.1:0-1937 GCA_040878585.1 Pirellulales bacterium | reverse complement strand
AGCCGGATTTTCGAGGGGGTGATCTCGATCAGTTCGTCCGCGGCGATGTATTCCATGGCCGCTTCCAGCGACATCTGCCGCGGCGGCTTGAGTAGCAGGTTGCGGTCGCTGCCGCTGGCCCGCATGTTGGTGAGCTTCTTTTCCTTGGTCGGGTTCACGTCCATGTCGTCGCCGCGGCTGTTCTCGCCGACGATCATCCCTTCGTACACTTCGTCGCCGGGAGCGACGAACATCTCCGCCCGCTCTTGCAAGCCGTCCAGGCCGAAGGCATTTGCTCGGCCGGGCGCCATCGAGACCAGCACCCCGTTGGCGCGGCCCGGCAACGCCTCCTCGACGCGGCCGTAGCCCTCGAAACGGTGATGCAGCATCGCCGTGCCTTGGGTGGCGTTGAGCAGCCGGGTTCGCAGCCCGATCAGCCCGCGGGCTGGAATCGAGAAGATCACATGGGAAAGGTCGCCGCGGCTGTGCATCTCGATCATCTGCCCGCGGCGGGCGCCAACCATTTCCATCACCGGGCCAAGTTTGTCCGGCGGCACTTCGACCACCAGCGACTCGAACGGCTCCTGCATGACGCCGTCGATCTCTTTGCGGATCACCTGCGGACTGCCAACCGACAGTTCAAAGCCTTCGCGGCGCATCGTCTCGACGAGGATCGAAAGATGCAGGATGCCGCGTCCACTCACGCTGTAGGCGTCGCTCCCCTCGACCGGCTCGATCCGCAGCGCGACATTGTGCTCCAGCTCCTTGTAGAGCCGATCGCGCAGATGACGCGAGGTGAGATAAGCGCCTTCCTTGCCCGCCAGCGGAGAATTGTTGATGCTGAAGATCATCTTCAAAGTCGGCTCGTCAACGACCAGCCGCGTCATCGGCTTCGGCTGACCGGCGGGACAAACCGTGTCGCCGATCTCGACCCCCTCCAGGCCGACCAGCGCGCAAATGTCGCCGGCGGTCGCTTCGTCGACTTCACGACGACCGAGGTTGTCGAACGTGTAGACGGCTGCAACCTTGCGGGTGACGACTTCGTCGTCCATCTGGCACAAGGCGATCTGTTGGTTCTTGCGCACCTTGCCGGCGCGGATTCTTCCCACTGCGATACGGCCGACGAACTCGGAATAGTCGAGCGTGGTGACCAGCATCTGCAAGGCGGCGTCGGCGACGACCTCCGGGCCGGGAACGTGTTCGATCACCATGTCCAGCAGCGGCTTCATCGAGTCGCCGCGAACGTCTGGATCGAGCGTGGCATAGCCGTCTTTGGCGCTCGCGAAGATGTAGGGGAAATCGGCGACGTGGTCGGCGGCGTCGAGTTCCATGAACAACTCGAAGACTTCGTCCACCACTTTGTGCGAGCGGGCGTCGGGGCGATCGATCTTGTTGATCACCACGATCGGCTTCAGCCCCGCCTCCATCGCCTTGCGGAGCACGAACCGCGTTTGCGGCATGGGGCCTTCGGCGGCGTCGATCAGGACCAGCGCCCCGTCGGCCATGGAGAGCACCCGCTCCACCTCGCCGCCGAAGTCGGCGTGGCCGGGCGTGTCGATGATGTTGATCTTCACGCCCTGGTACGGCAGCGAGATGTTCTTGGCCAAAATGGTAATTCCGCGTTCCCGCTCCAGGTCGTTGGAGTCGAGAATCCGCTCGCCGGTGAGTTGGCTCTCGCGAAATTGCCCGCTCTGACGCAGCAGCACGTCTACCAATGTGGTCTTGCCATGATCGACATGGGCGATAATGGCGATATTGCGGATGTCTTGGCGGCGCAGTCCTTGGGTCGGCATATACAGGTACTTCTCGGTTCCGGAACATTGGGGGGCACGACCGCAGCAAGCAGCCGGCGGGAGGCGGAGGCATAGGTTAACTATACGCAGCAGCCCAAAGGAAAGATAATACCAGAGAGACGGTTTTTTACCTAGGCCGGGTGGGAAATATTGGCGGACAGCACC
>JBBDLY010000500.1:0-1942 GCA_040878585.1 Pirellulales bacterium | reverse complement strand
TCATCCATTCCACCAGATCGGCCAACTGCTGGGCGGTCATCTGGTTTTGCAGGTTGGCCGGCATTAGCGAGACCGGCTGCTTGACCAGTTCGTCGATGTCGCCGCGGGCGAACGTCAGTTCGATTGCCTCGGCCGTTTTGATCTTCACCTCCTGATCGGTCTGGCTGATGAGCACGCCGGTGTGGATCGTGCCGTCCTCCAGGATCACCGCATACGTTTCGTAGTTGTGACTCACTCCGGCGCTGGGAAACAGGATCGATTCGTATAGGGCTTCGCGACTGAGCTTGCCGCCGATCTCGGAAAGGTCGGGGCCGACTTCCTTCCCTTCGCCCCCGGCCTTGTGGCAATTGGCGCAGGTGCCTGCTTTCAGATACACCTCATGACCGGCGGCGGCATTCCCTTTCATTTTGAGCAGCTCCGGCAGCGGCGGCAGCGAGGCGCCGGCGGCGGCCTGCGGCGGCGGGAACAGTTTGGTTACGTCGGCTTGCAGTTCCTTGTAGGGAGAGGTCGACAGCGGCAAGGCGGCGGCGGCCATCAGCGCGGGATCGAGTTGCTGCTGCTTCGCCATGCCGACCAGCCGGGCGGCGCCGTCGCGACTGCGGGCCGCCGCCCGCACCGCAGCGCGGCGGCGCTCGAGATCGGCCTGCTTGTTCTCCACCAGCGGCCACAGCACGTCGACCGCTCGGGCGTCTGCCGCCGCGGCGAGCGCCTCCAGCGTCGCCATGGCCGCCTCGTGATCGTCGCCCGCGACCGATTGCGCCAGCAACTCCTGTTGATTCTTGTCCAGCAGTGCTTTCACAGCCGCTACGCCGAGCGTCTGCTGAGAGTGTTCCTGCGCCAGCCGGAGCAAATCCGAATAGCGGGTCTGCATGTCGAACCGCGCCACCAGTTCGACGAACTGCGGCGTCCCTTTTAATCCCTCCAACGCTTGATTGAGCGCGGCGGCCTGATCGGGGTTCTTCTTCAGATCGAGCTTCGGCAGCCTGGAGAGCGCTTCCTGCGAAACGATCGCGACGCGGTCCTGGTCCCCTTCGGCGGCAAATGCCAGCGTCAGCAGAGCGGCTTCCTTCGACGGCCCGGCGAGAAAGTCGAACGCCCGCAGATACCGGGGCAACTCGTCGGCAGCAACCTCCGAGCCGTTGATAATCTTCACCAAATAGTCGGGCGTGACCTCCGCGCGGCTCCGCCAGAGGATGTCCCGGCCGGCGAGCGTGTTCCAGTCGTCGCCGACTTCCGCCAGCCAGGCCGCGAGGCAGGCGTCCCATTTGTTGTCCGCCGCGATGCCCAGCGCCTCCAGATACCAGCGATCACCGGCGGGATAGCGCTTTGCCAACGCAGTCCACAGCACGGGCGCTTCCGGCGAATCCAAATGCCGCAGGGCGATGGCGCATTCGCGCCGCACCGCGGGCGAATCGTCGCCGACCAGCTTTAGCAGCAGCGGCACGATATTCTCCGATACCTGGCGAGCCAGTCGTACACTGGTGATGCGAAGGTCGGCATTCTTGTCTTGGGCGGCCACATTCACGTAATGATCGCCGCGGCCTTCGATTTTGCCCAACAACCACAGCGCTCGGGCGCGAATACGGGGGTCGGACGTGTTCTCGTAGAGCTTCTTCAGCGCCGGTTCCGCTTCGACGCCGCGGGCATGCAGCGCGGTCCAAGCCAAGTATCGCACCGAGTAACATGGATTCTTCAAGGCTTCGATCGCGCCGTCGATCGAATCGAAATCGAACTTCGGCACGACATACTTCTCGGCGCTTTCGGTCGTCACGCGGAACAGGCGGCCCCGGTCGGTGTCTCCCTGCCGATGGCCACCGACGCCAGGATCGTACCAGTCGGAGACGAACACTGAGCCATCCGGAGCAACGGCCACGTCGACCGGTCGGAACCACTTATCGCGGGCGCCGTCGAGAACGTTTTCGATCTCGGCCGTGTAGCCGGC
>JBBDLY010000499.1:0-1956 GCA_040878585.1 Pirellulales bacterium | reverse complement strand
CGCCGCCCGCGGCGGCCAGTGGCCGGTGAATACCTCGACCGCCGGTCCGGTCATGTAGACGTGATTGTTGTCGGCCCACTCCAGTTCCAGATCGCCGCCGAGCAGATGATTGACGATCTTCCGCTCGGTGCGGCCGGTCAGCACGCCGGCCACGCAGACGGCGCTGGCGCCGGTGCCGCAGGCCAGTGTCTCGCCGCTGCCCCGTTCCCAGGTGCGTTGGCTCACTTCGCCGGGCGAGTGGACCTGCACAAACTCCACGTTGACCTTGTTGGGGAACCACGGTCCGGTTTCGACTTGCGGGCCGACGCCCAAAACCCATTCATCGGTCGGTTCCTCGACGAACACCACGCAGTGTGGATTGCCCATCGAGACGCAAGTCACCTCGAACTGCTTAGGACCGACTTCGATCGGCTGGTTTACAACCGGATCGCCGGCCAGCGTGGTGGGAATCTGGGCGGCCGCGAGAATCGGCTCGCCCATGTCGACGCGGACGCGCGTCGCCAAGCCGCCTTGGATTTCCAATTCCACGGCCAGCACGCCGGCGGCGGTTTCGATCGTCATTGTCTCGCGGCGGGCCAGGTCGTGGTCGAACGCGTATTTGGCCACGCAGCGAACGCCGTTGCCGCACATCTCGGCTTCGCTGCCGTCGGCGTTGAACATCTGCATCCGCACGTCGGCCGCCTCGCTGGGATGGATCAGGATCAAGCCGTCCGCGCCGACTCCGAAGTGCCGGTCGGATATCTCACGGGCCAGTCGCGGCAAATCGCCCGGCGGCGGCGCCTCGAAGCAATCGACATAGACATAGTCGTTGCCGGCGCCCTGCATCTTGGTGAATCGCATGGTTGGTTCTAGCGGTGGTCTAGCGGAAATAGGTGCAGCAGCTACGATTGTACGACGGGTCAGCCAGTCAGGTCCAGTTCGCTGCCGGCTGCGCCGTCGGGGTCTTTGCTTTGCCGCTGCGATTGTTCTTCGTCGTGCTGCTGCGGATGCTGTTTGTCGGCCCCCTGCTCCCACAGCTTGCGACCGTCGGCGTCGCGGTCGTTGATCTCCGAGTCTTCGTCCGTCGCGCCGATGCCGGCGGCCTTCTCCGACTTGATGTCGGTATCGATCTGCCGATTCTGGTCGCTGGTTTCCTTGGCGCGGCGATCCGCCTCTGGACCGCTCCGCTGTTGCAGCGGGCTGCCGGCGGCGGATGCAAACACCCCGCCTGTTTCGCCAATGCTCATTGAAAGATCCCCTTGATACCTCGTTCCGCCTGCCTCAGTAGGCTGGGACTGCCGGCCGCCGCCGGCGGCACGCCTTGCAAATCCTCCACCGCGCGGCGCACGCCCGGCAGCGCCTCTTTGGTGGTCCGCGGATTGTTCAGCGGGCCGTCGACATAGATCAACAGCAACTGCTGGCCCGCCAGGCCCAACAGCGGACGCAGCACCGGCAATTGCGATTCGTTGTTGCCTACCACGGCGTGGAACACCATCTTCATGTTCTTGTCGAGTCCGACCTCTCCCTTGCCCAGCAAACTGACGGCGTCGCCGTAGAAGTTCATCTGGTCGAAATAGACGTGCTCGCCCGCAATGCGGAAGTTCATGTCGCTGGTCGAGAACGCGTTCGAGTCGGGCGTGCGGACCGAAAGGATTTTCAACAGCGACACCATTAAGGGTAGCTCATAGATCGTGGCGTCGCGGAGCCGCACCGAGCCGGCCCCGGTGAGGGAATGGGTTCCCTTGCCGGCGCCCTGCAATTGGATTGTGCCGAATACACGGCCGCGCAGTTCGGAACCGCCGGCACCGTTTTCCTTGGCGAACTGCTGCAGATCGCCATTGGAGACCGACGCCTGCAAGGCATAACGGGGTATGTCGTCGAGTAGGATCCGCCCGTCGGCGGCCACCTCGCCGCCGTAGCTGACCGCCGTGATCCGCGGCGGCGCCTCGCCCGCCACGGGCGTGGTCGCCCACGCGC
>JBBDLY010000498.1:0-1958 GCA_040878585.1 Pirellulales bacterium | reverse complement strand
CCGATCAGGACTTTCACCCGACAATTCAATCGCCTTCACAGGCGCACTAGCGGAACTCGCGAAGAGTTCCGTGGCATGGAGTTCATTTCGCTGCGTCGGAATTCTGGCGAATTCCGCTACGGACGGACGGGACAATGGTCCCATCCTACGACTCAGATATCCAATTCGTCGAGTTGGTCCATCAGGTTGTCCAGCTCGTCTTTCGGTTGGTCAGACTTGTCGGCCTGGCGCTTCTTGAGGCCGACGCCGGCACCGACTTTATCGCGGCCGGCCAACATCAACTGCTCGTCGCGCTCGCGGACGGCGGCCGCTTCCGGCGATTCGTCCGGCGCGCCGAACAGCTTAGACAGATCGACCTTCAGCCCGCCCGCCTCCACGTCGGGACTGCCGGCGATGGCGGGGCTTTTGTGCTGCGGAAAGATGATCGCGTTTTCCGGACAGACGCGGCTGCACGCCGGACAGCCCTTGCGGCAGTTGTCGGGCTGCTCGACCAGGATCGTATCGACCGTGTCGACGCCGTACACCCCGAACAGGCAAAAGTCGATGCACTCCATGCAATTGGTGCAGCGGCTGAAGTCGATCACCGGATACCATCGGCGGCCCGCCGGTTCTTCGATGACGGTCGGCTGCGCGTCGACGTTGCGATCACTGGGCGAGTCGAGTTTGGCAAGTTGTTCGGTCGTCGGCGAGCCTTGCAGAAACTCCGTCGCGGGCATGTCGCTGCCGCCGTTGCTGGAACCACCGCCAATGCCTAGCCCGCCCATGTCGAGCGCATGCGTCTGCACCGCGGCTTCATCGCGGATGCGGCGGATTTCGCGCACGAACGCCTCTGCGTTGTCGGCGGCACGGAAGTCGAGGCAATGGATCGTGCGATTCGGCTTGGTCCGCTCGGCGTCGACGCGGGCCTTTTCGTCAGCGGCGGTCTCGGCGGCCTCCCCGTCGTCTTCGTCGTCCGTTTCAAATTTCAGCACCGTCTGGCCGAACCGCCCCCGCACCTTGTTGCGGTCGAGCGTCCAGAAGGCCGCCCGTTCGTAGAGCCAACTGATCACCACGAAATTGCCGGGCATGTTCTGCAGGCAGAGCATGCCGGTGCCGTCCGGCTTGAGGTCGTACAGATGCGGCACCAGCGTCACTTCGATCCCCGGCTCCATCAGCAGTTGCGCAACGAGTTCCTCCTCCAATCCCCGCTTTTGTGGATTGGCGCTTTGACCTTGCGAGATGACGACGGGGAGGTGTTTGGGCATGGTTTCCTACAATGACGAATGAGGAAATCCGAATGACGAAAGAATGACGAATGTCGAATGACGAACGATTCTCCCGTTCGTCATTCAGGCTTCATTCGTCATTCGGATTTCGACATTCGTCATTCATTTAATCTGTCCTTTAATCGTTCGCTCCGCCAGTTTCCAGGCGGCTTGCAAGTGGTCGATGTATTGCTCGGCCGTCAACAGGTTTCCGTCGGGCGGCTCGTCGCCGGGGTTGTCGTACTCCGCCGCCTCGGCCGCGATGCGCATCGCAAACAGCCAGCCGGCTTCATACTTATCGACATTAATGGCTGACGGGTCATTTAGCAACTGGTTGTTGAATTCGGTCAACTCGCCGGCCACCGGGGCAAACAGGTCGCTTTCGGCCTTGCTGCTCTCGATGGCACCGATCGTCTGCCGCGATTTCAGCAGTCTAGGGGCGTCCACGTGCCATTCCAAGAAGTAAACGTCCTGCAGCAGCCGCACGGCATAGGCCGAAAAGCCGAACCGCCAATGACCTTCGTCGCCGTCAACCCGCTGCGCCCACATGTGGTTCTTGGCATACCGACGATCGGTGGGAATCTCGGCGGCGAATTCGCCCATCATGAAAGTTAGATTGGTCAAGGCGAATCGTCTGGACTAAGGTTGAATTGCGGGGCGAATGCGGAATGGGGAATGCGGAATGCGGCGCAAGCGTTTGGAATACCAGTTCAT
>JBBDLY010000497.1:0-1965 GCA_040878585.1 Pirellulales bacterium | reverse complement strand
GTGCCCGCGCGGCTGGCGGTCGCGATCACGTGCAGTTCGCCCAGCAACAGACCCACCGCGGCCGGCCGCGGCTGCTCGTACTGGTCGGCGGCGGCGGTTTCAAGCTGCTGCGCGACCGTTTGCTGTTCCGCCTCGCTGAGCGTGGCGAACGCCCGCTCGCTGATCTCGGCGTGCTCCGCCTGCCAGCCGGCGTACAAGGCGTATATGTCGGCCGGCGGCAGGTCGGCCAGATCGACGCTCACGGCGTAGACCAGCGGTCCGGCGATGCCGACCCCGTTCAGTTCGTTTTCCCGCAGGCGATAGGTAAACCGGAACAGATAACATGGTTGCGGCTGGTCGAAGCCGGGCCAGTATTGCGTGGTCTCGTCGAGCAATTCCATCTCCGCCGGCGGCCAGCCGAACTGCGTCGGCTCGGCGAGCCATAGAGCCAGTTCCCCCTCGGCGCGGGCGGCGGGGGTGCGAAACGCTTCGTCGACCAGCTCGACCCGGCCGAGTTCCTCCAGATAGGCCAACGCGCGAAACCGGGTGGTCGGATCCTCGACCAACTGCCGCAGAGCCTCCTCGCCGGCCGGTTGATCGAGTCGAGCCAGCGCGGCGGCCGCCTCGGTCTTGATGCGGCGATGGGGCAATTCCAGCGCGTTGTAGAGCGAACCGACGACGTCGTGGTTGCCGATGCCCCCCAGCGCGTCGCACAAGGCGACCGTCAGCGCGCTGCCGGCGGCGACCTTTTCGGCGCTCGATTTCAATTGCTCGCTGCTTTGCGCCGGATCGTTGAGAGGATTTTTTTCGGTCAGTTTTTGCAACTGCTGCACCACTTGCCCCAGCAGGCTGGCCAGCGCATGAACATGCTCGGCGGCAGGGTGGCGGGCGACCGTTTGCGTGCGATGCAAATGGTTCGCCAGGTCGAGAATCGGCGCGGCGATCTGCACGTGCGACAGGCCGTCGAGCAGGCGCGGAAAGAGCACGCCCGCCGACGCATTGGGACGCTGAAACAGCGGTGCGAAGGCCAGCACCGCCTGTTCCTCGTGGCCGGGCGGATCGAGCACCAGCAGCTCGGCAAATTGCTCCAGCGCCTCGTCGTTACCTATTTCCGTCAAACACTTTAGCAACTGAAACCGGAACCCGCTGGCCGTGCCCATGTGCTGGTAGACGGCGGCGATCCGCGGCACCAGATCGGGGTTTTCGGGCCACGGTCGGTCGTCGGTGGCGCGGCACTCCGCGGCGATCGCCTGGCAGCCGCGCCATAGCAGTTCAAGCACTGCGGCGACCGCTTGAGGCGACTCCTGTTCAAGCCGCCGCGCGTCGTGTGCGACCAGCGCATGCAACATGGCGTCGAGCGCGTCGGCGGTCACCGCCGACACCTGTTCACGGCGGGCCAACTGGTCGGCTTGCGCGGCGAGCGCGGCGCGCGCGGCGGGATCGAGTTGAGAAATTTCGTCAAGTGAGGCGAGGAATTGGTCGACTGGATTTGTCATTAGGTTTGGCGCGCAACGAGGTGAAAGCGAGATGGAATGGAGAGCGGCGACGAGTCCATCGTAAGGCTTGACGCCACGACTGGCGAGCAGCGAGGAAACCGGCGGGTGAAAAAATCTTTTGCGATTTTTGATTGTGACAGCAAATTCGTCTTGACGAAAGTTAGGCGAAGTTGGTTCAATGCGCGAAGCTTCATAATTGAGTGAAGCATGCGGAGTGAAGTAAGGAAGCCATGAAGAGTCGTCTAGGCACTTCACGCGACCACTCGCTTCGTGCTACATTACGGCACGCAACGAATTGAGTTTCGGCTGCGTGTTGCAATGGGTCGAGTGGAACTCGACAACCGGCAAGCGGTGCTTGCCACCTGTTAAGGAATGCTTTCCCTCTTCGGGCGCTCGGGGAAAGCGACAACGACAACGAGTGCCCAGTTTCTCGGGAGCCAAACAAATGGCGACTAAGAAGAAGGCCGCGAAGAAGGCGGCTCCGAAGAAG
>JBBDLY010000496.1:0-1966 GCA_040878585.1 Pirellulales bacterium | reverse complement strand
GCAATCTCGATTGGGTTTTGGAGTATATAGCTCGCCAGAAAGAACATCATAGTCGAAATAGCCTTTATGACCGGTTGGAGCGGATTACTGCTTATGAGGACCAGTGATGGGCTTCATGTCTAAAGACTAGAAGAGAAGTCCGGCTAAAGCCGGCTAGATGACGGTTGGTGGCCTTGCTCACCACCAGCTAAAGCTGGTGGCAAACAGGAGTCGGCTGAAGCCGACTAAGCATCGCGCGATCAATTATTGCCGATTTTTTTACTCGGCCCGTCAGCCGTTGCACGCTAGCCCGGTTTCTTGTCAAAACGCTAGTGTACTGGAGTCGCTTGTGCTGCGTGCTGGTACTTTTGAACGAACATAGTTGCTCATCAGGCAACGAGCCGAGCAGAGGCAACGGAACATGCACTTCCTGATTTTCTCTGTCTCCTCTTGTTCCAACTGTCCTGGCACACCCTTGAAGTCCTGGTTCCCTGGGCCGTTCAATACTTTGCTACAGGTTGCGAAACCCTGCCGGCCGAATCCCCCATATCCCCAAGCCTCTCCAAACTTGCCCTCACCGACGTTGACTTGCATCTGTCAATTGCGGAATATAGCCAGAGTTTCCCCCTTTTCCTTGGAGGTGCAGCGGGTGTCGATTGGCGAACAACAGGATCTGAAGACCTACTGTCTCGACGTGGCCCGGCGGGCCAAGGCCGCTAGTACGGCCCTGGCCGGTGTCGGTGGCGAGGGCAAGACGCAGTGGCTGCGCGAGTCGGCCGTGCTGCTCCGCGCCGAGACGGAGGCGATCCTCGCTGCCAACCAGCAGGACGTCGCCGCGGCGGCCGGCTTCGGCCTGACCGAGGCGGAGGTCGACCGGCTGAGATTAACGCCCGCCCGCATCGAAGGGATTGCCGCCGGTCTGGAGCAGGTTGCCGCGTTGCCGGACCCGTTGGGCGAGGTGATCGAGTCGACGGTGCGTCCCAATGGATTGGAGATCCACAAGGTCCGCGTCCCCTTGGGGGTGATTTTCTTCATCTACGAGTCGCGCCCCAACGTGACCGCCGACGCCGCCGCCTTGTGCGTCAAGAGCGGCAATGCGGTCATCTTGCGGGGGGGCAAGGAGGCGGCGCATTCCAGCCGCGCCATCGTCGAGTTGCTAACCCAACAGGCCGCCGCGCTCGGCCTGCCGCCGGACGCCGTGCAGTTGGTCGCCACGGCCGATCGCGACGCAGTCGGGCACTTTCTCGGTCTGAGCGAGTACATCGACCTGGCGATTCCACGCGGCGGCGAGAGTCTCATCCGCCGAGTGGCCGCCGAGGCCAAGATGCCCGTCATCAAACATTTCAGCGGCAACTGCCATGTGTATGTCGACGCCTCGGCCGATCTGTCGATGGCGTTGTCGATCGTGGAAAATTCCAAGTGCCAACGGATGGGAGTCTGCAACGCGGCGGAGTCGCTGCTGGTTCACGCGGACATTGCCGAGATGTTTCTCCCCCGCTTTGCGGAGAAAATGCAAGCCGCCGGCGTCGAGATCCGCGGCGATCAGCGGGTGTGCGAATTGATTCCAGCGGCGATTGAGGCGACCGAGGACGACCTGGGCAGGGAGTTTCTCGGGCCGGTCATCTCCGCCTGCGTTGTCGAAAACGTCGAGCAAGCAATTGTGCATATCAACCGCTATGGTTCGGGGCATACCGACAGCATCGTGGCCGGCGACTACGGTGCGATTCGGCAATTTACCGCCGGCGTCGATTCGGCCGCCGTGCTGGTCAACGCCAGCACACGATTCAACGACGGCGGCGAATTCGGACTGGGGGCGGAAATCGGCATCAGCACCGACAAGTTCCACGCCCGCGGACCGTGTGGATTGAAGGAACTGACCAGCTACAAATACGTGGTGTACGGAAGCGGGCAAGTGCGGTAGCGGAATTCGCCAGAATAATTGCGACCTGCTGCAAACCTCAAACCTCAAACCTCAAACCTCAAACCT
>JBBDLY010000495.1:0-1969 GCA_040878585.1 Pirellulales bacterium | reverse complement strand
TCGCGGACGCGATCGACGTAGCCGTCGGCCTGGCCGTCGCTGCTCGGTTTAGTCTTGAGCGAGTCCTTGATCGAGGCGGCGTCCCCGTCGAGGCGGTCGATCACGTTGATCGCCTGCAGTCGCAGCCAGCCGTTCTTGTTGCGCATCGCCTCGGCCAACACCGGCAGCGCCGTTTCGGTCTCGCCAATCTGGCATAGCACCTCTGCCGCCGCGACACGCACGGCAGGGCAGGGGTCGCTCTCGGCAAGTTGCGTGACGGTTTTAACCACCTCCTGCCGGTCGAGTTGATCGCCGGCGGCTTGCAGATTCATGCCCATCAACGCCCAATAGCGAACCCCCGCCTCCTCCGCCGCGCAGGCGGCGAGCAGATCCTTTTCCGAGGCGTCTGCCCGCACGCAGCGCACGGCGGCGTCGAACAATTCCTCCGTCGGCAACAATGCAGGATTCTCCCGAACCGCCGTATAAGGTGGTTGCTCGGCGAACCGCCGCCGCACCTCCGCCTCTGGCAACAGACCGATGTCGCGAATGTCGAGCATCCACCGCTTCAGCTCGCCGCGCATCCGCTGCAAGGTTTCGGCGTGGGCCGGATCTTCGGCCAGATTATTGATCTCGTGCGGATCGGCCTCCACGTCGTAGAGTTCTTCCACCGGCTTCGGCGCCGTAAAGAACCGCGCTTGCACTTCGTTCAACTCGCCCGCTGCCGCCATCTGCGCCCAGATTCGCGTGGTCGGCATTTCGAACATGTACGAGATATGCTGCCCATACTCCAGATGCGGCATGAAGTTGCGGATGTAGCGGTACTGCTTGTCGCGGACCGATCGAAGCATGTCGATCCGCTCGTCCATCCGATCCCGAAAGCCATGCACGTACTCGCGCGGCTCGCCCGCCTGCTTGCCGTGGAACGCGACGCCTTGCATGTGCTTTGGTATCTCAACGCCGGCCAGACTGAGCGTGGTGGGGGCGAAATCAACAAAACTCACCAACCGGTCGATCACCTCGCCCGGCTCACCCGGCGCCAAGTGCCGGTACTTCTCGGGAAAGTAAGCAATGTACGGCACGTGCGTACCCGATTCATACAACCATCGCTTGCTGCGCGGCATGCCGGTGCCGTGATCCGACCAGAATATGACGATCGTATCGTCGGCCAGCCCGGCCTCTTCCAACTCCTTGAGCTTGTCGGCGACCCAGTAATCCATGCCAGTCACCAACTCGTACATTTTGGCCCAATCTTGCCGCACCTCGGGCGTGGCGGGATGATACGGCGGAATCGGAATCGTTGCCGCGTTCTGCCGTTGCTCATCGGTCAGCCGCCGCGTGGCGACGGCGTGACCGGGAGCCCCTTGGCGGATGCGGCTCTCGTGCGTGCCCGTAAAGTTGAAGACGGCGAAGAACGGCTGATTCTGCTTGCGATTCTTGTAGTGCGCCTTGCCGCTCGACTCGTCCCACGGTTTGCCGGGGACTTTGAAATTGTAGTCGGTCTTGGAGTTGTTCGTGCAATAGTAGCCCTTCTCGCGCAAGTAGGCGGGAAAGCCTTGCATGAAGTTCGGCACGTTGCCGTTGCAACGCATGTACTGCGTGCCGATCGACGGCGGATACATGCCGGAAATGATCGTCGAGCGAGCCGGTGCGCAGACGCCGATCGTGGCGAAGCAGCGCGAATAGCGATTTCCCCGTTCAGCAAGCTTATCGAGTACCGGCGTGTGGGCGAACTCGTCATCGTAGCAACCCAAGTGGGCCGACATGTCCTCGACGCTCAGCCAGAGGACGTTGGGCCGCTCGGCGGCCTCACGCTCTGCCGCCCGGGCAGTGCCCACGAAAAACAGAGTGAAAATAAAGAGCGCAGATTGAGCAAGCAGCGGCAAGAGTCGGTGGAGCATGGCAGGGCCTCGGTAATTGATAAGGAGTTGAACCGAGACTTCATTGTAGTCGCATGGCGGATGGGATGCCAAACGTCCGAAACCAGAGAGAC
>JBBDLY010000494.1:0-11646 GCA_040878585.1 Pirellulales bacterium | reverse complement strand
TGGCGTCGAGTCGAGGCAGCAATGGGATTCTCAATTCAATGAGTACGGCGGAAAGCACCATTAATTGGGAGGCGAGTTCCAGCAGATTGTCGACAACGAATTGCCCGAGGGGTGGGACTCCGACCTGCCGGTCTTCGAGACCAGCGCCAAGGGAACCGCCAGCCGCGGCAGTTCGGGCAAGGTTATCAATGCGATCGCCAAGAAGATTCCCTGGTTCATGGGCGGTTCGGCCGATCTGGCCGGCTCGACCAAGACGCTCGTCGACGGCGCCTCGAGCTTCAGCGCCGGCGACTACACCGGTCGCAACTTCCACTTCGGTATTCGCGAGCACGCCATGGCCGCCGCCTGCAACGGCATGGCGCTGTGCGGCCTGCGTCCTTACGGGGCGACCTTTTTCGTATTCACCGACTATCTCCGTCCTTCGCTGCGGCTGAGCAGCATCATGCACCAACCGGTTCTCTATGTGCTGACGCACGACTCCATCGGCCTGGGCGAGGACGGCCCCACGCACCAGCCGATCGAACATCTGGCCGCCTGCCGGGCGATTCCGGGCTTGTACGTGATGCGTCCAGGTGACGCCAATGAGGTCAGCGAATGTTACCGCACGGCATTGAACACCAACGACCATCCCGTCGCAATGGTGCTCACGCGACAGGATATTCCTACGTTCGATCGCAGCCGCTTCCAGCCGGCCGCCGGTGCCGCCCGCGGTGGCTACATCCTGGCCGACGCGGCCGACGGCAAGCCGGAGGTCATCCTGATGGCTACCGGCAGCGAATTGGCAATCTGTGTGGAGGCCTATGAGAAGCTGACCGCCGACGGCGTGAAGGCGCGGGTGGTCAGCTTGCCCTGCTTTGAACTGTTCGACCAGCAGGACGAGGCATACCGCAAGCAGGTGTTGCCGCCGGACGTGACCGCTCGGGTGGCTTGCGAGGCGGGTATCGAAATGGGTTGGGATCGCTATCTCGGCCAGCGCGGCAAATTCGTCGGCCTGTCGACCTACGGGGCCTCGGCGCCCTATGAGGAACTTTACGAGCGGTTTGGACTAACCCCCACGGCGATCGCCGCGGCTGCTCGCGAGCTACTTTAGCCGCGGGACGCCTTCCAAGGCCAGGGCTTTAAGGGTGGCAATGTGATCAAGATTTTGAACAGGAGGGAACAGAGAGAACGAAGAAAGGGATTCTCAGTTGCCTCCTTTTCTCTCAGTTTGCTCAAACAAAGATACCATCGTTACCTCCGCAACCGGATGCAGGTATAGCGTGTTTCATTTATTTTGCTCTGAGTTGGTTCGTCGTGTCAGCTTGCATCAACGCCTGGCGTGAACCTGACAGGCATTCCTTTTGCAGTTTTAATCGACTCTTCAGGCAACAGAGCGGGGCAGAGTCAACAGAGCATGCATTTCTCCGTTTCTTCGTTTCCTCCTGTTCCAACCGCCCTGGCAGACTCTTAAAGCCTTGGTTTCCAAGGCCGTCCGTGCCGCCGCCGACGCTGGCAGCTTCGGCCACTTGGCAGACTTTTGCATGTTCCCGCGTGTTCCTGGTATACTAGCACCGCTGGCGATCGCGGCATCGCAGCGTGCGTCCAACTCGTGCGGGTTTCCCATCATGGCCGATCCTCGGCAGCGCATCTTCAAAAAAATCGTCGTTTTCAATAAGTTGCTCGACGAAGCGAACGCCGACAAGCTGCTGCGTGCCGCGCCCGACCCGGACGACGCAATCAAGTATCTTGTCCGCAAGAAGCTGTTGCCGCTCAAGAAGGGGCAGCAGCTCGCGGAACTGTATCACAAGCAGTTGGCTCAGGCCTCGTCGCTGGCCGTTCGCGAGGCCGCCAAGAAGGCGACCGAGGCCAAGTCGTCGCTGGATGATTTCGATCACCTGATCGACGACGTGATGAACGAAGTGCGCGACGATTCGCCCAGCCACATCCTTTCCAAATCGGCCTTGAAAATGGGAGCCGAGGCGGACGGCGACGATGACGGCGCCGGCGACTCGCAAGTTCTTGGCGGCGACATCCTGGCTGAAGGGACCGCCGCGCTGGACGAGGTTTCCGACTCGTCGTTAACCTTAGGAGGCAAGAAGCATCCTACGATCGCAGGCGAGGACAGCAAGCTGGCCGGCGGTTCGGATACAGCCCTGGAGGACGCGCCTGCGGCGGCAATCACGCCGCCGGCCGCAGCACCGGCCGCTGTCGCGGCAGCCCCTTCCGCGCCGCCGGCGAAGGACGCCGCCACGCAGACCGACGACTTGCCCTCTATTCCGTTGGCGGACGAGGATGAAGAGGCGCCGCCGGCAAAGCCCGCCACGGCGCCGGCTCCCACGCCCTCCCCCACGTCTTCGCCGCCGACGGCCGCCAAGCCGAAAGGCCCGGCGACGCGCGGCGAGGCGGACCCGCTGATGGTGGAGCTAATGCTGGCGGCGCGCAAGCTCAACGCCAGCGATCTGCACATCAAGAGCGGCGAGCCGCCGATCGCGCGGGTGGCAGGCTCGCTCAAGGAGATCGACGGCTACCAGGCGATCGACCCGCAACGGGCCGAGCAGGCGCTGCTCAGCCTGTTGAATAGTCATCAGCGGGAACATTTTCTGGCGACCAACGACATCGACCTTTGCTACGACGGCGGCGAGAAACTGGGCCGCTACCGCACCAACATGATGCGGCAGCATCGCGGCATGGACGGTGTGTTTCGGCTGATCGCCACCGAGGCCCCCGGCTTCGACGACCTGAAGCTGCCGCCGGTGGTCAAGACGTTCACGGAGTACAAGCAGGGGATCGTGCTGATAACCGGGCCGAAAGGTTCCGGCAAAACGACCACGCTGGCGGCTATGGTCGACCTGATCAATCGGACGCGACAGGAACATATCATCACGATCGAGGATCCGATCGAGTTCGTGCATCCTTGCAAGAAGGGGCACGTCAATCAGCGCGAGGTGGGCGCCCATACCGGCTCGTTCAGCAACGCCCTGCGAGCCGCGCTCCGCGAGGCGCCGGACGTGATCATGGTGGGAGAAATGCGCGACCTGGAGACGACCAGCCTGGCCATTACGGCGGCCGAAACAGGCCACTTGGTGTTTGCCACGCTGCATACGCCCGACGCAGTGCGGACGATCGATCGCGTGCTCGACGTATTCCCGCCCAAGGAGCAGGGACAGATTCGCTCGATGATCAGCGAGTCGCTCCGCGGCATCGTCTCGCAGTTGCTGGTGCCGGGGGTGGACGGCAAGAGCCAGCATTTGGCGGTGGAGATCATGGTCAACACGCTGGCGATCGGCAACATGATCCGCGAGGCGAAGACGTTTCAGCTTCGCGGCGTAATCCAGACCGGCAACCGGCTAGGCATGACTTTAATGGACGATTCGCTCGTCCGCTTGCTCAAGGCGGGCCTGATTGCCAAGGAAGAAGCGATGGCGCTGGCGGTCGAGCGATCCAAGATTGCTGAAGGAACCTGACGTTGGAAATTCTAAATTCTAAGCACGAAATCCTAAACAAATTCCAAATTCGACTTTCGATATTCGTGCTTAGGATTTACCCCCAGAGAGTGACTCATGCCGCTACTTGATCCGTTGCTGTTACGAATGGACGAGGAGGACGCCTCCGACTTGCATCTGGTGGTGGACCAGAAGCCGAAGTATCGCATCCATGGCGAGGTCCACGTGCTGGAAGACCAGCCGGTGATGACCCGCCAGATGCTCGAGGAGCGGATGTTCGAGATCATGCTGCCGGAGCAACGCGATACGTACATCGAGCAGCGCGATTTCGACTTCGCCTACGGCCTGGGCGACAAGTTCCGCTACCGCTGCAACTATTTCTTTCAGCGGACCGGCTACGGGGCTGTGTTTCGGATCATTCCGACTAACATCATGACCCTGGAGGAATTGAACTTACCGCCGGCGCTCAAGCAACTGACAGAACTGCGCAGCGGTCTGGTGCTGGTAACCGGCCCGACCGGCAGCGGCAAGTCGACCACCTTGGCGGCGATGATCGACAACATTAACGAAAACCAGCGGCGGCACGTGTTGACGATCGAGGATCCCGTGGAGTTCGTTCATAAGAACAAGCAATCGCTGATTAGCCACCGCGAGGTTGGGCAGCATACCGAATCGTTCGCCTCGGCGCTGCGCGCCGTGACACGGCAAGATGCCGACGTGGTGCTGGTGGGCGAAATGCGCGACCTGGAGACGATCGCCTTGGCGCTGTCGGCGGCGGCGATGGGAACTTTGGTCTACGGCACCTTGCATACCAACAGCGCCCCGAAGACGATCGACCGCATCATCGACGTGTTTCCCACCGATCAGCAACCGCAGGTGCGCACCATGCTGGCCGAGTCGATCCGCGGCATCTGCGCGCAGCAATTGCTGCGCAAGAAAGGGGGCAAGGGGCGGGTGGCGGTCAACGAGATTCTGCTGGGCAACCGAGCCGTCAGCGCAATCATCCGCGAAGGCAAAATCGAGGCGCTAACCAGCATCCTGCAGTCGGGCCGCAAGGAAGGGATGATCGCGATGGACGACAAGCTGGAGGAACTCGTCAAGAACGGCACCGTCGACGGCATGGACGCCTATATGAAGGCGACCGAGAAAAGACGGTTCGAAAAGTACGTCGACGCCCCGATCTAAACGTGACGACTAGCGGGACTACACCCAAAGATCGGCTCAAGATTACTTCCGCATCGGCTTGCCCAATCGTAAGCCAATGCCAGGGGCTGATTGAACAGGAGGAAACGGAGAGAACGAAGGAGTGTAATCTCTGTTGTCTCTGTTCCGCTCAGTTTCCTATTTAAGGAGTTTGTCATCCTGCTGGTCAATCAATGTCTACTCGTTGAAGCCAAGGTGGTGTAGACGGTCCTGCCGATCCACAAAGCCCAGTTGCTCAGCGATATGAAGTTGTTGGATATCCCAATCGGTCTGCTAATCAATTTTAACGAGATCAAACTGCCTGATTGCGCAAGCCGGCTTATTCATTCAGGCGCCAACCTGGAGTAAACAGAGCGGAAGGGAGGAAGCAGAGAATAGCATCTTCGTTCCCTCCGTTTCCTCCTGTTCAAAATGCCCTTGCAATGCGGAAGTTATTTCCGAAAGGTTTCAAACCGCAATCGCGGACCAGCCAACCGCGTTTCCTTGCTTCAACACGCAGACTCGCCGTCGGCCTGAATTGCGGCTGGACGTCGGGCGGCCTAGAATAGCAGCCTTGGGCCTCCTGTTCCTCGCAATCCGATTCAGGTGCTGCATGGACCCGTTTCGCGCCTGTTTGGCGATCCTTCCCTTGGCGGTTTATCTGCTCGTCATCGGTTTTATCAACCTCTCGCGGCGGCCGTTCATGACGACCGGCGGACGCGACCGGTACGCGCTGGGGCTGGCCCTGGCCGGCCTGTTCGCCGTGGGACCGATGGAATTGTTCATGCCGCTGGGCGCCGCCGGCCTGTTTGGCGGGTACGTCTGGTTGTTGCTGTTTGCGTTCTATTTCCTGTTGGTAACCTTCCTGGTGCTGATCGCCCGGCCGCGGATCGTGGTGTACAACATCACGGTGGAAGAATTGCGGCCCATCGTGGCGCGGCTGGTCAACGAACTCGACGGCGAACATCGCTGGGCGGGCAATAGCGTGATGCTGCCGAAGCTGGGGATTCAACTACAAATCGAGCGTTTCGCCGCCACCCGCAACGTGGCTCTGGCGGCCAACGCCACCGACCAGAGCTTCGCCGGCTGGCGGCAACTGGAGCGCCGACTGGCGGCAGCGCTAGCGGAGACGGAAACGGCAGCCAATCCGTTGGGTGTGTTTTTTGTTTCGACCAGTTCGCTGTTGTTCGCAGCCGCGGCGTTTCTGCTGGCGCGGTTCCCCGAAGCAGCCCTGCGCGGCCTACAGAGCTGGCTGCAGGTGTAGCAGCCCCAGGCAGGATGCTACAGTCCTTTGAGAAACTCGTTGAGGTCGGTATTGCTGGCGGCGTTGGCGTCTTGGGCGTCCCCCTTATCGGCGTCAAGAAATGAAAAATCGCCGTCGGGCCCCTTCCGGTTCCCATCTTTCGCCGGCGAGGGGGCTGCGTCGGTCTCCGTCTTTTCGGCGGGCTGCGACGGCTTCGCTGCCGGGGGGGTCACCGAACGACGGGGCGCCGCCTGAGGTTCCGTTGCTTTCCTCGGGGCGGCGACCGTTGGCGCGATTTTCGCCTCCGGGGCAGGGGGCTCGTCGTCTTCGTCGATCGCCTCCACCTCGACCACGTCGTCCTCTTCCTCGATTGCCTCGACTTCCATTATTTCGCCGCTCTCGTCGGCAGTGAGTTCGCCGCTCTCGTCCGCGGTGAGTTCGACGAATTCGGGCACGTCCTCTACCAATTCGTCTACCTCGGTGGCGGAGGTACTGATTCCAGGAGGCATGAGCGGAGGCGAATCGTCGTTCTCCTCCGGCTCCAGAGGCGCCTTGGACGCCGGTTCCACTGATTCGGTCGCTTCCTCCTCCTCCACGGCCAAGCGAACGTCGCTCTGCCCCCCGTCCGGTATGCTGGGGGGCGAGGGTTTCCCCTCCTCGATGATCAATTCAAATTGAAAAGCACCAACCGACAGGATGTCTCCGGACTCCAGCGCGGCCTCGGTCACGCGGACGTCGCCCACATAAGTGCCGTTGAGCGAGCCGAGGTCGCGGATGCAGAGTACGCCGTCGACTTCGTAGAGTTCGCAGTGAATGCGGCTGACCAGCGCGTGCGCCAGCGTGAGCTTGGCTTCGCGGCCACGGCCGATGGTCATCGGCGGTCGAACTCGAATTTCACGGGGTGGATTATTCTCGTCCACCATACGGAGTTTCGCTAGCATTGGGCCTTTCCGTCCTCGGCACTCGAAAGTGGGATGGCAGTGCAACCGGCGTGGCGCTTTTGTCGCAACTCCTTATCATATCTAATCAAACCTCGGTTCGCAAATAAATGCCGTTCAATCGACTGCGGGCGTAGAGTTTGGGCCGAACGGCAATGCGAGTAGCCCGGCGAAGTCCGGTGTGCGATAGCGTAGCTGCAGGCGCATCTGACCTCGATTGCGCGGAAAAATGGCGAAATACCGCCCCCGGCGCGAATGGCCTTGCATCCGCGTTGGCGGGTCTTATAATTGAGTGCTTTCGCGGAGGACCGCGAGAAAGTGCCGGCCGAATTATTTGGCCGGTCTAGAACAAGCGGGTGTAGCTCAGTTGGCTAGAGCACAACGTTGCCAACGTTGTTGTCGAGGGTTCGAATCCCTTCACCCGCTCTTTTGATGAATCTCGTGATTGAATCGAGTCGAGCGCGGCCCGTGGGCCGCCTCGGCTCCTATTTTTTTAGGGACGGTTTTTTGGCGACGGCGGCAAAGCGCGGCGGCAGGTTCGCCCCCTATTGGAGCGCAGCGGTTCTTCCGCGAAAATCATTGGCGAGAAGTCAACCTCGCGTAACGGGTTGGCGGCCGGTGGCATCTAGTTGCCGTGGCGACTTGTCCGCCGACCACCAAGCCAGAGGGCGCTTCGCCGATATTGGCCCACGTCCTTGCATTCGGGTGAAAGAAAGCACGATTCCATGGCTGAAGATCTGACGGATTTGGCGGAAGACGAGGGGGCTGCGGAGGCGGAAGAACCGCAACGCATGGACCTTACCATCAAGATCGATAAGCCCTCGGCTTGCGAGCGGCATATTACGGTCACGATTTCCGAGGAGGATGTGCAGCGCTATCGCGCCGACGCCTTCAGCGACTTGGTCCAGAAGGCCAGCGTGCCCGGTTTCCGAGCCGGCCGCGCGCCGCGCAAGTTGGTGGAAAGTCGCTTTCGCAAAGAGGTAAACGACCAGATCAAAGGCTCCCTGCTGATGGACAGCATGGGGCAGGTGAACGAAGACGAGGAGCTGGCCGCCATCAGCGAGCCAGACCTCGACTACGAGGCGGTCGAGGTGCCCGACGAGGGGCCAATGACCTTCGAGTTCGATCTGGAGGTGCGCCCCGACTTCGAGCTGCCTAAATGGAAGGGCCTCAAAATCGAGCGGCCGACGCGCGAGTTCACCAGCGACGACGTCGACCGCCAGATGAACGAGATTCTCTCCCGCTACTCCAAGCTCAAGCCGCACGACGGCGCCGCCGAGAAGGGGGATTACGTCGTATGCAACATCACCACCAGCCACGAAGGCCAGCAGATCAATCGCGGCGAGGAAGAGACCGTTCTTATCCGCAACAAGCTGAGCCTGCACGACGGCACGATCGAGGACTTCGACAAGCTGATGGTGGGCTGCGTTGCGGGAGATAAAAAGTCCGCCACGGCCAATTTGACCGAAGACGCCGCCAACGAGGAGATCCGTGGCCGGCAGGTCGACATCGAGTTTGAAGTGCTCGAAGTCAAGCGGCTCGACAAGCCGAAACTGACCGAGGAATTTCTTTCGCGACTGGGCGACTTTTCCAACGAAGGCGACCTACGGGACGTCATCAAGCAGAGTCTTGAACGCCAGTTGCAGTATCGGCAGCAGAAGAAAATCCGCGAACAAATCACCAACTCGCTCACCGAGTCGGCCGACTGGGAACTGCCGCCGGAATTGCTCAAGCGGCAAAGCGAGCGGGAGTTGCAGCGGGCGGTGCTCGAACTGCAGCGCAGCGGCTTCGGCGAACAGGATATCAAAGCCTATGCCAACGAGTTGCGGCAAAACCTTCGACAATCGACCGCTCGGGCGTTGCGCGAGCATTTCATCCTGGAGCGGATTGCCGAGCACGAGGAGATCGACGTCGAGCCTGAAGATTACGACGAAGAGGTGATGTTGATCGCCATGCAAAGTGGCGACACGCCGCGAAAAGTGCGTGCCCAACTAGAGAAACGCGGCATGATGGACTCGCTCCGCAATCAGATCATCGAGCGGAAGGTGCTCGCGATGGTCGAGGAAGCCGCGCAGTTCAACGACGTTCCGTTTGAGGAGGCGTCGACCGACGTGGCGGCGCTCGACTTCGCCGCCGGCGGCGAATCGAAGGAGATTCCAGAAGTTACCGAAAAAGGTACGCCCGACACAGCCGCGGCGTATCCCGCGAGCGGCTATCGCGCTGATTGAACAGTCCCCTGACTCCAAGAAGGATCTGCCATGCCGACTGAACTAACGCCCCACCTGCAACGGATGCTCGAAGCGGGCGGCGCGGCGCCGCGGACCGCCGAATACGGATTCCAGCCGCGGCCGATCGATGCCCAGGCCAACTACGCGGATTACCAGCGTCAGCGGACGATGACCCTCGGCGACCTGCTGCTGGAGAACCGCATCATCTTCCTGCAGGGAGAGATTCACGACGGCAACGCCAATCAACTCGTGATGCAGTTGCTCTACTTGCAAAGCGAGAACCGCCGCAAGGACATCAACTTCTACATCAATTCACCCGGCGGCAGCGTCACCTCCACGCTGGCGATCTACGATACGATGCAGATCCTAAGCTGTCCGGTGGCCACCTACTGCGTCGGCCTGGCGGCCAGCGGCGCGGCGGTGCTGTTGCTCGGCGGCACCAAGGGCAAGCGGTACGCCTTGCCCAACAGCAAGGTGATGATGCATCAGCCCTCCGGCGGAGTCGGCGGACAGGTTTCGGATATCGAAATTCAGGCGGACCAGATCATGAAGACGCGCGAAGATCTCAACAAGATCATCGCCGGACACACCGGTCAGCCGTTGGATAAGATTGCCAAGGATACCAATCGCGACTTCTATCTCTCGGCCCCCGAGGCCAAGCAGTACGGCATAGTCGACGAAGTACTGACCAAATCGACCAAAGACGAAGACGAGGAAGACAAGTAGTCCGGGCGAATGTTCGCTCCCAGCGGCGTCGATCTTAGCGGTCGCCGCGGAAACCCAGCCCGCAATTCACGGAGTAGAGCCACGATGAATCTGGTGCCATACGTTATTGAAACGAGCGGCCGCGAAGAGCGGGCGATGGATATTTACAGCCGGCTGCTCAAGGACCGTATCGTGTTCTTGGGGACGCAGGTAAACGATCAGGTTGCCAACAGCATCGTCGCGCAATTGCTGTTCCTGCAATCGGACGACCCCAAGTCGGACGTGCATTTGTACATCAACTCCCCCGGCGGCAGCGTCAGCGCGGGACTGGCGATTTACGATACCATGCAGTTGATCTCCTGCGACGTGGCCACCTTCTGCATTGGCCAGTGCGCCTCGATGGGGGCCGTGCTGCTGACGGCCGGCGCCGAGGGCAAGCGGCACGCCCTGCCGAACTCGCGGATCATGATCCACCAGCCGCTGGCCGGCATGGAAGGGGTTGCCGCGGATATCGAGATCCACGCCGCGGAATTCCGCAAGGTGAAAGAGCGGCTCAATAAGATCCTCATCCGGCATACGGGCCACTCGATCGAGAAGATCAATGAGGACACCGACCGCGACAAGTTCATGACCGCCGAAGAGGCGCTCGACTATCGGCTGATCGATTCCATCGTGGCCACGATGGAGCGGGAATAGCCCCGCAAATAACCGATTCCTGCGAGATATTGCTAGCATCTCCGAGCGAAGCACGCTCTGAAATCCGCAATCTTGAGCCAATCGCTCTAGCATCGCTCGCCGCTCTTTGGCACAATCCCGCCCCGGTCAACCCATCCATGGTTTTGGATTGATGTTTCCGCCGGCCGCATGGCCACCGGGACTCGACTGAGTTTGGAATTGTCGATGAAGCTGCCTATCCTACTTGCCGCCTTGATCTTGCCGGCGCTCTCGCTCGGGTGCCAGCCGCGCGGAGAGTACGAAGCGCTCCAGCGTGAGCTGTTTCAAAAAGAGAGTCGCATTTACGAACTCCAGTCGGATATCGACCAGTATCGCCGCGTGCTCGATTCCTGCCGACGGGCAAATCTGGCGCTGGAAGCGGACATTGCGGGAACCTCGGACAATCAAGGGTTGCGCGGTCCCGGGACGCCGTCGCGGGATAGCACTCCTGCCCCCGGCCGACGGCCGACGCCGTTTCTCCCAATCCCGGAGATACCGGACGTCGAACTGCCGCCGGAGGCCGAATCGCTGCCGGAAATCGAATTGCCGCCCGGCTTAGAAGAGAGCAATCCCTCTGGCCCACCGCCGCTGTTTGAGGGCGCGCGCTATTCGCAGCCCAATCCGGCGGTGCAGCAAGCGGTGGCGGCGAGCACCGAAGTGCAAAGCATCGGCCTGAACAAACTACTGACCGGCGGCTACAACATGGACGGTCATCCGGGCGACGAAGGGATATTGGTCGTCATCGAGCCTCGCGACGGCCAAGGCGAGATCATCGCCGCCGCCGGCGAAGTTTCGATTGTATTGCTGGACGAACAGGCCGCCGGCGATCAGAAACGGTTTGCTCGCTGGGACTTCGAACCGCACGAAGTGCAAGCCCGCTGGCGCGAATCGCCGCTGGGACATGGACTCCACTTTGAACTTCCCTGGCCGGCCGATCCCCCCACACACAAGCAAATGCACATCTTCGCTCGATTGGTCACCGCCGACAGCCGAAAGTTGGCCGCCGACAAGCCGATCAAGATCGACCTGCTCGACGGGGCGATCGCCGTTGGCTTGCAGCGGTCGATCGATCGCGGCATTCTCCATCTGACGCAACCGGCGCAGGCACAGCCGCTGCAAAAAGATGCGCCCCCTCATTTGCAGAGCGTCCTCGTCGGCGCCGCGGAACCGATCGCAGCGACGCCGCCGGTGGTGAACGAACCTGCCAACATGCT
>JBBDLY010000493.1:9837-11659 GCA_040878585.1 Pirellulales bacterium | reverse complement strand
CGCCGGGCGATGCGGGCTTCTCTGGAGCGTTTTCTTTCTTCCTGGCGGAGGTCGTTGATCTGCCAGCGGTGGGTAGGATTCGCGGCGAGCCAGCGGTCGGGTAGGAATGCTTCGAGCGCCGCGGCGTTGCCTCTGATTTTCGGCAGGCTGCGGAACAGGTCGGTGAGATAAGCCTGTGGCTCGACCCCGTTGGCCTTGCAACTGGCGATCAGGCTGTACAGAATGGCCGCCCGTTCGCCGCCGGTCTTGCTTCCCATGAACAGGCGACCAGGGCAGTTGTCGCGAACGTGCGACAAGCGAACGATCAGAATGCTCCCGGCTCGCTTCACGCCTGCCAAGGCCGTTCAGTCGATGCGTTGGCCACCGGTACTGGGTTCGCCAAAACCTTCGCCGCATGACTGCTGCAACCGGTCTAGGCGGCGCGACCGTGTCGGACGGCAATAGTCTAACAAACCGCGTTCCGCCCGCCGCGTTGCAGTCGCGTCGCCGGGGCGGCCGATGCAACTGGCAGCCGAACAATTCCTGACAAGATGATGATCGCGCCGCCAACGGGCAGGACTTTATCTTACGCACGTCAAACTAGGAACACGCTTTGGACGATTCACTCAGTATTATCCTGCCGGTTCACAACGGCCAGGGCAAACTGGTTCCCGAGGTGGAGCATTTGCTCGAGGTCGTTCCGGAGTTGACTTCGCGGTTCGATGTGCTGATTGTCGACGACGGCTCTCGCGACGGAACCGAGGAGATTGCCCGCGATCTGACCGCGCATTACGCGCAACTCCATTACGTGCGGCATCCACTACGGCTTGGTCCGCATGAGACCATCCATACGGCGCTGAGCCGTACCGACGGCGACTACCTGCTGGTCCGCGAGGCCACCGCCTGGTTGCGGGCAGACGCCTTGCCGCGACTGTGGGCGCGTCGCGACGATGCGCAAAACGCCCACGCCGGCGCCGTCGCAACTGGTGGGTTGCCGGCGGAAGCGTCGACACGAATCGGCTGGCTCGACCGGCTGTTGAAATGGGGTCACGCCCTGCGCGAGTCGTCGCCGGGGGAGTGGATCGAGAGCGGCCTGCGGCTGTACCGCCGCGACGCCTTGGCGGCGTTGGCTCTGCGCGAGGCGTCGGCGACCGACTCGTACATCGAGCATTTGCGCCACACGATGCACCGCCGCCCAGCGGCGGCGGCCGAGGGCGAGGCGGCCGGGCCGCGCGAGCA
The DNA here is from genome assembly GCA_040878585.1 of Pirellulales bacterium. GTDB lineage: Bacteria > Planctomycetota > Planctomycetia > Pirellulales > UBA7805 > JBBDLY01. The sequence continues at coordinate 10,441 of JBBDLY010000493.1, read as the reverse complement.
CGTTGTCCCGCCCCCCAAGAGTGTCCCAGCGCCGATTCCGTCGGCGTCAACGCCGCTGCCGGCCGGATATATTCCCACGCGATAGGCGTCGCGGCGCCTTGCAACTGCCAGTTTCTTGCAAAATCCGCTTGTACATCCATCTGCGTTGAATTATCATGCAGGCGCAGCGGTGAATTCTCGTCTATCGAAGTACGCCGCTGCAAACGGATGCGATTGATTCAGCAGTTCTTGCGGATCATCGCGCGGGCCGACCTGACGTGTTGAACAGTCGACATCAGGGCAAAACGGCGTTGCTAGTGGTGGGCGTCTCGGCCAGGGACGCTTGCGACGACGCTGGGTGATGTCGGCCCGAAGTAACAAAGGAGAGTGCGACGCGGACGCAACGAAGCGTCCCACGACGCCCTAGGCGTTGTAAGCGAATCGAGGCAAGCATCCCTGAGGCGGAATCTCCGGGGTCGGGCGCTCGGTATCGCGCAAGCGTATTGATTGCGCGACTCCGTCGACTGCTCCCCGTTTTCCCTTCAGCGAGCTTTCGCTTGCATCTTTAGGCGCCGTTCGTCGCGAAGAGCGCATGCTATGAAGAGCGCATGCTATGAAGAGCGCA
>JBBDLY010000493.1:2416-9737 GCA_040878585.1 Pirellulales bacterium | reverse complement strand
GAAGAGCGCATGCTATGAAGAGCGCATGCTATGAAGAGCGCAAATGGAACGGCAATCCCCGTTGGGGAACGCATTGCAGTTGGACTTGCCCGCGAACGGGGGCGCCCCTGGCGCTCGCCTGCTGCGGGCGAATCGAGCGCGCAATGTGCGGAAGAGGTGTTTAAAAACGGAACGGGAGAAGGACCATGAGTACTGTATTTGAGAACACGGCGATCTTGGACGATCCAGCGTTGGCCGCGTTGACCGCCGGAAACTTCAGCGCGCGTCATCGCATTCGAGAAGTGTGCGAGCGGCAAGGGGTGACGCTTCGCACGGCCGCCCGCCGCCTGGGCGTCGAGATGTGCGAGGTGCGGCGGCAACTCGACGAGCAAGCCAATCTCTCGCTGGACGAGTTGTATGCCTGGCACCGCATTCTCGGCGTGCCTGTGAGCGAACTGCTGGTTGACAGCGACGATCCGCTCTCCAGTCCCGTGCTGCAACGCACCCAGTTGCTCAGGGTGATGAAGACGGCGGTCACCATTCATGAGTCGGCGGATCGCAAACCGATCGAGCGGCTGGCCACCATGCTGATCCAGCAACTGCTGGACATCATGCCGGAGCTGGCCGAAGTCGGTCCCTGGCACGGCAGCGGCCACGGCCGAGACCGCAGCGAAGGAGGCCGCCAGTTCGAGACGCCGGCCAATTGGGAGTAAGACACCGGGCGAGCGCCGTCCCGTACCGCTAAAGTTTAGGGTAGCGGAGTTCGCCAGAACTCCGAGGCGCACAAGTTTTTTCGCGGCACCGGAACTCTTAGCGAGTTCCGCTACGCATTAGCGTTTTGCAGCGGCTTCTGCTGAGCGGCCGACTCGTGCCGGCGGCTTGGCCTTGGGGCGCTGCGACAGCGCCGGATTGAGGAAGTTCTCCACGTTGGCCTGCTCGTGGATTTCCTCGAACTTGTTCGCCATCGCTAATCGCAGTTTCTTCTCCGTAAGGTCGGCGACGATCAGGTCCTCGACTTCCTGGCGGCTGACGGCGATCGGCTTGGTGTAGCCTTCGCAATAGAGGATGGTGAACAGGTCGCCAATCTGAACCACGCCCGACATCTCGCCCGGTTGCAACTGAAAGGCTTCTTTTTCGAGCGTCGGTTGCCCGCCGTGCTGCTGGATGGGGGGCACTTCGCCCCGCAGCTCCCGGCTGCCCCGTTCGATGGAGTATTCCGCAGCCAAATCGCCGAAGCGTTCCACTGAGGGATCCTGCCGGGCCATGTTCCATACTTCCAGCGCTCGGCGATGATTTTGCATCACAATCGCCCGCACGCGGACCCGCGGCCCGTAGTTCGCCTCGAAGCTTTTCTGAATATCTTTATCGGTGACTTCGACTTGCTCCTCGGTCAGTTTCTTCAAGGCGCAGGTCGGCCAGACGATGTCGTTGACGTATTGTTGCGCGGTGACTTGCTGTGACTCGGTCATCTGGGCGATCCATCGCTTCACGTCGGGCTGGCCGTCGGCGGTGACAACCTGCGCGGCGACTGCGGCCCGGGCGATCTCTGCGTCGATATCGGGTTGGCCGATTTGCCGGTCCGCCGATTGCAGCGCCTGGGCCAGCAGCTTCTGGCTGACCAGCCCTTGCAGCACCAACTCGCCATGCCGTTCGATGCAGGCGTTGGCCAGTTCCCGCAGGGTGATCGGTTGGCCGTTGATTGTGGCGGCCACGCCGGGCAGTTCGCGCCGGGCGGCCGGGTCGTTATAGATGTTGCGGATCTCGCTATTGGCAAGCATCTCTTTCAGCCAGTCGTTGCCCGACTGGCGGAGCTTGCGATCGCGCAGCTCCGCGATCAGCGCTTCGCGAATGGCGGGCAATTGTTCCTTTTTGACCTCGGGCTGGACGTGGCCATCGCACTTGAGGATCACCCATTGATCGTTCAACTGCAACGGCGGCGCGATCTCGCCCTTGCCGAGATTGAAAGCGACCTGTTCGAGCCGGTCGTCTCCCATGTGTCGTCGCATCGGCAATATCCGTCCGCCGGCGCTGGCGCTGTCGACGTCGATGGAAAACTTGCCCGCCAGCTTGTCGAAATCGTCCGGCGATTCTGCCGCCAGCTTGTAGACCTTCTCGGCGGTCGCCTGGTCGCGAAGCACAATAATACGGGCATGCACCCGCGAGCCGTAATTCGACTCGTACAGTTTCTGCAGTTCCTCGTTGCTGACCTTCAGCTCCTTGCCTGCGATCTTTCGCAAGGCGATCGTCGGCCAGATGATTTCGTTGGCGTACTGCGCGGCGGTCACGCCACGTTCGTCTTCAAGCAACTTGAGCCACTGGTCGACTGGCAGCCGAAACTTGGCCGCCATGGCTCGAATTTCGGCCTGCACGTCGGCGTCGGTGATCTGAATGCCGAGCGAATCGCAGTGCATAACAATCAGCTTGCGGGCGATGAGACTTTCCAGTACATCCTCGCCATGCCGCTGGACCACTTCCCGCGCCAGGTCGTCGCGAGTGATGCGATCGCCATTGACGACCGCCATGGTTTGCAACGGCTTGACCGTTTCGCCAGCCGGCTGCCGGGCGATTCGCTGGGCGGAAGGCCCTTCTTGCGCCTCGGCGCTGCCGGTGAAAGCATGACGCACGCCGATGCTGACTGCGATCAAACCGACCGAGGCCAGCGCGATCCAGACGATGCGTGCGAAGTTGCGATGGGGGGATTGTTGCCGAACATTGCGGGCCATGTCGGACACTCCATTGACCGAATGTAGATAGATTGCGGGCACCGGCAAGCATTCCTTTGCCTGCTCTAGCAAGTGCGCCGGGAAGGAATGTAGCCGTTTTGTGGGGATGCGGCAAGATCGAAGCAATCGGCGTGCTAGCAAAGTTTCGCGGCGGTGGGTCACCCATCGCCAACTTCTGTGCGAATCTTCGTGGAAGACACATCCATGCGAAACTCCTCGCCGGGAACTTGCTTGCAGCGCTGCCGCAGACCCTCGCCGAGCGACAGGTCGGAAAGTTGCGTAAACCGCCCTTCCACCTCGCGGCCAAATACCAGGAACCGGCAGCCGCCGGCCGCCAGGGCCGCGACGGCCTCGTCGCGAAACTCCCGGCAGTGATCGTAATAGCGAGGGTCGTCAATCCGGGCGATCGTGTCGGCGCCAACCAGGAACAGAGCACCCGGAAACAGCTCCGCCTTCTCCGCAAAGGTGGCGGCGCGGGTAAAGAGCAACAGTTCATCGGCGGCGAATTGCGCGGCCCGGTCGCCCATGTCGAGGAAGTCGAGCGTCGGCTTATCCGGATTGACGATCGAAATCTCATAGGCCAGCGGTCCCTCGCAGTGCGCGAGCGCGTAGGCGGCGATGCCGCGATGGGCGGCATGGATCGGGTGGAACGCGCCGGGATAGACGATGCGTGGCGGGGCGGCTGGGTCGTACGGTCCGCTTGCCGCCAGCCGACTGTTGGCGGCGAGCAAGTCTTGCCACGACTGTGGCGGCCGAAGTTCGTCGACCTGCACCTGCTCGTCCTCGCGCAGGTCGAGCGCCAATCGCTCGGCCAGCCCGCACGCCTTGGCGACCTGGTTGAGAATCACGTCGGCCGCGATCCGTTCTTCAGCAGTCCGATCGCGGGCGCCCTTGTGGAGCACCAGCGACGCCACGGAAGTCAGTTGTTCCGACTGCACGGCCACATGCAGGCGATGCTCGCCCCGCTTCTGGCGATCGGAAACGAGACTCGCGGTACACGCAACGCCAGCCGTGGGTGCGTCAGGCTGACGCTCTTGAGCTTGCTCGAACGCCCGGACCGCCATCTGGCGGGCTGTTTCAACCGAACACTGCTGTGGCGGCTCGAACTCGAGAAAAGCCGACAGCGAGCCGGACGAGTAGGGAACGAGCGCGTCGATCAGCGTGCGACTGGCGCCTGGCATGGTCAGCAGGTCCGACACGGCCAGCGAGCCGCCGCCAGTGGCCGCCAGCACGATCTGCGTGGGCGATTCGTGAATTAGTTGAATCAGCGCGTGGAGGTCAACAGCGTGGCGGTCTACAGCGTGGTGATCCACTGCGTAATGGTCCATCTTGGGCGTCGAGGCGTGTTTAACCGGTTGGCACATCATGGGTTGCAGGATGCTGGGATGCTTAGGCGCAGAAGCAACTTACTTGGATTATAGCGATTACTTGGGGCTGGCTGCTAGCTTGGCAGGTGCCGAACTTGCTGTGGCGCTGCCGACGCTGGCAGCGTCGGCCACGAGGGGCAGGGCTTTAAGGGACTGCCAGGACAATTGGAACAGGAGGAAACGAAGAAAACGGAGAAATACATGCTCCGTTGACTCTGCCCCGCTCAGTTGCCTGAAGAGTCGATGAAAATTGCAAAATGAATTCCTGTCAGGTTTGGGCAGGAGTTGATGTAAGCTGACCGGATGAACCAAACCAGGGCAAAATACATGGAACACGCTATACCGTTCCCCCGCTTCAGGCACAACCACGATCATTTTGATTGAGCAAACTGAGGGAAAAGAGACAACTGAGAATTTGTTTCTTTGTTCTCTCTGTTCCCTTCTGTTCAAACTCCTGGTCACATTGTCACCCGTAAAGCCCTGGCCACGAGGGGCGTCGGCCGTTCTTGAAATAATATCCAAAAATTCGCACGCGGTTTTCCAATATCCTCCCCAAAGCCTCGAATCCCTTTACGTAGCCGCGTCCGACGGGGACGCGCACAGCAATCGCCGGGTGTCGATAGTGAGCCGCCCGAAAGTCAGTCAAGGAACGCAGTTCCGGAGGAACGAATCATGTTTATGGTCAAGAAGTTGTTTATGGTTGCCGGCGGTTTGGCGGTTACGGGCATGGTGCTCGCCGTCACGCCGCTGGGAAGTTATGTCTCCACCAGTTGGGGCATGATGCGGTCGAACGTCAAGGACAGCGTGCCGGTCGAGTTCGAGATCGAACGGGCGCGGTCGATGGTCAAGAACCTGTTGCCTGACATTCGCCACAACATGCACGTCATCGCCAAGGAAGAGGTGCAAGTGGCTCGCTTGGACAAGCAAATTGCCGACGCCCACGAGAAGCTGGCCACCAGCAAGACGGAGATCATGCAGTTGAAGGATGATCTGGCCGGCGAGCAGACCTACTATGTCTACTCGGGCCGTCGTTACACACCGACGCAGGTCAAAGAGGATTTGGCGAACCGCTTTGAGCGTTACCAAACCAACGAGGCCACGCTGGAAAGCCTCCGCGACATCCACCAGGCGCGAACTCGCAGCCTGGAAGCGGCACGTCAGAAGCTTGAGGGGATGCTGGCCGCCAAGCGTCAGTTGGAAGTCGACGTGGAGAACCTCGAAGCGCGCATGAAGATGATCGAAGTGGCCAAGACCACCAGCGATTACAACTTCGACGACAGCCGACTTGGCAAGGCCCGCGAATTGATCAGCGATCTGCGGACCCGTCTGGAAGTTGCCGAGAAGATGGTCAACAGCGAAGGCGCCTTTCAGGGTGAGATCGAGTTGGACAGTGCATCGGCCGCCGACGGCAACATCGTCGAACGGGTGACCAGCTACTTCGACGAATCGACGAAGTCGGAAGCCTCCGAGACGGTCTCGCACGGCATCGCCCTGTAGACGCGCGGCGTCGAACCCGGCGACTGCAAGAAAAGTCTCACTAACCGCCAATCCAAGGATCCGGCCCTCGCGACCCAGCGAAGGGCCGGGACTTGGCGCGGCCGTTGGTGTATGTTGAAAGAAGATTATGGTCGCAGGATTTTCCAATGCAGGCTTTTCGCGAACGCGGTTCTTCGCCGGCGGTCTGTTCGGAATGCCAGCGGAGTCAGACATGAACGATATGCTCGCCGATCGGTTTCAACTGTGGGTCGATTCGGTTGGAGGATACCTCGTTTGTCGTGGTGAAAAAATCACCATCGGCCAAGCCATCCCCGCCGCCGGCGTCGACGTGCCGATCATGGGCGACATTTCGCGGCGACACCTGAGCATTCGCCGCGAGGGCGAAAGCTACCTGCTATTTCCCCGCGGCGAAACGCTGCTCGACGGCCGCACTGCCGGCGCGGCCGACTATCTGCGCGACGGCGCCCTGATCGAACTGACCGGGGGCGTGAAGCTGCGATTTCGCAAACCGCACCCGCTCAGTGCCACGGCACGGATCGATTTTGAGAGCCGGCATCGCACCCAACCCCGCTGCGACGCTGTATTACTAATGGCCGACGCCGCCGTACTGGGGCCAAAAACCAACGCCCATATTGCCTGCCGGGGGTGGCCGGCGGAGGTCGTGCTGTTCGCCGCAAGAGAAGGGCTACGTGTACGTTGCGACAGATCAATGACTATCGATGGAACCGTCCGTCGGTCGCCCGCGGCGTTGCGGCATAACTCGCAAGTCGTTGGCGAGGGCTTTTCCTTTAGCCTGGAACCAGTGACGGAATCCTGATTTCGGGAGTGAATTTTTCCAACAATGCATGTGCGGAGACGAATAATCGAGCGAATTTTCGGTGTTGGCGTTTTACAATAAGGCAGGGAAAAGATGAACATGCAGGCAGCGGACTACGATCGGAAAGCCATCGGTGACGAGGCGGCCGAGCAACAGGTCCCCGCGCCTCACGATCACGACGCCACCGAGCCGATGCGTGCCGACATGAACCGAGACGACTTTCAACTTCTGGCCGAAGAAGCCGACCCGGCGGAGAGCGATCGTGCCATCCGGTTCGCCTATCATGGCGGCGCGCGGCCGTTGGACGGGTACGCAATCAAGCGCGGCGTCGGCCGCGGCGGATTCGGTGAGGTGTACTACGCAGTCAGCGACGCCGGTAAGGAGGTCGCGCTGAAGTTGATCCGCCGCAACTTCGACGTCGAACTGCGAGGCGTCAAGCAATGCTTGAATCTGAAACATCCCAACTTGCTGGCCGTTCACGACATTCGTCGCGACGCGACCGGCGACAGTTGGGTTGTGATGGAATTCGTCTCTGGCGAGTCGCTGGAAGAGGCCATTCAGAACAATCCCGACGGCATGCCGCCGGAGGAGGCCATTCGCTGGATGCAGGGCATCGTGGCGGGGGTCGCCTACTTGCACGATCACGGCATTGTCCATCGCGACCTGAAGCCGGGCAACATCTTTTCCGACGAGGGAATCGTCAAGATCGGCGACTACGGACTGTCCAAGTTCATCTCGTGCAGTCGCCGTAGCGGACAAACCGAAAGCGTTGGTACCGTCCACAACATGGCGCCGGAAATCGCCAACGGTCGCTACGGCAAGGAGATTGATGTCTACGCGCTGGGCATTCTGCTGTACGAAATGCTAACCGGCCACGTCCCTTTCGAGGGAGAGAGCGTCGGCGAGGTGCTGATGAAGCATCTCACCAGCGATCCGGA
>JBBDLY010000493.1:0-2316 GCA_040878585.1 Pirellulales bacterium | reverse complement strand
TCGAGGGAGAGAGCGTCGGCGAGGTGCTGATGAAGCATCTCACCAGCGATCCGGAGCTGTCGCGGCTGGCTTCGCCGTATCGCGAGATCGTCGCCCGAGCGATGGAAAAGGATCCCGAGAAACGCTATCGCAACGCGGCCGAGTTGGCCGCGGCGCTGCCCAAGATATCAGGCGAGGCAAGCGGCTACGAACTCCCACCCGCTTTGCGGAACACCCCGGCCCAGCGAGTGGTGCGGGCGCAAGTGGTGGAGGTGCGCGAGCCGAGCGAGACGGTCGAGGAACCGATTCAAGCCTGGTTTACCAAAACCACGCGCGACTTGGGGCGCTGGTGGAGCGGCTCGGAAAACACGGTGCTGAAGGTTGTCACGCTGGTCGTCGCCGCGTTGCTTCTCCTCTCGCAGAGAGCCTGGCTGTTGCCGCTGGCAATGGTGGCCGGATTTAGCTACGGCATCTATCGATTGATATGGATGCTCGCCGTGCAGCCCGCCCGGCAGACGCCGGCCGGCAGGCATCGGGAAAGAGATACTCCGCCAAACGATACGGCCACGCGGCAGACGAAGGTCTATCCGCCGCCGGCACAACCGTCAGCCCGACGGCAGGAACGTTGGCACGGCAAGCCCGCCAAGCCGGTGGCGGCACGCGTCGTGCGCTCGCCGCGCGAGTCGCTGATGGATTTGTCCGGCGGCATGGTTGTCGCGGCGATCGTCTGCCTGGTGACGGCCCTGACCATGTTCTTGCTTCGCGGTGAGACAACCCAACCTGAACAATATGCCTGGCTTTCGCTGGTGAGCATCGGCGGAGCGTGGCTAGTAATGATGGTTGGCCGCTGGTTCGAGTTGGCCCCGATCGAAGTCCCTTTCAAGCGGTTCATCATGCTGGTGGTCGGCTTGTGCTTGGGCGCGCTGGCCTTTGGCGTGCAGGAGATGCTGATCGTCGACATGCCGCACGAGATCGCGGTGACCACCGCCGACGTCGACTCGGCTAGGTTCTCGCCCGCCTTTTTCGCCGGCGACGGCCGGCCCCGGTTGCCGGCCTACCTGGCTTACTTTGGCTGCTTGTTCTTGATTCTCAGATGGTGGCGGCTGGCCGATTCGGCCCGCGGCACGCGGATCAGCATCTGGGCGGTATCGGTTTGCGTGTTTTGGGCGTTTGCGCTGTGCATGGTGTGGCCGTTCCCGCAGCCTTGGGGCGCCATGGCCATCGCCACCATCGCGCTGGCCGTGCAGTTGGGCAGCCCCTGGTGGCATCCGCGCCGGCTGAAGGCTCAGCAGCAAGCATAGGAGTACCGACGACCATGGAACAAGCAAGCGGAGCAGGTGTTGGAATGATATCCATACTCGGATTGATCGTGCTGGTGCTGATCGTCGGCGCAGTTTTGTGCGCCGCCATCGCGGGACTGACGGCACTGGCCCGCTGGAATAAGACCGCCTTCTCCTTGGTGCTTGGCGGTGGGCTGGGCCTGTTGCTGCTAATCGCCGCCCCGTTGCTTCTGCTGGCACTTTGGATAACGCCGATGCAAAACACATCGGTCGAAGCCGATTATTCAAGACATTATTCAGGCGACCCGCCCCCAACTCGCCCCCTTTCAATTCGGGCCGAGGAGCTATCGCCAGAACTTGTCGCGGCTCCGCCGGGTCGAGTCGAGCTGGCCGACGAGGTGGACCACGTCGCCGACGAAAGCGATGCATCGAAGGATGCGTCGGTTGCACTCAATCTGCCCGTCTCGCCCGAGACCGAGCGGCCCCAGCCGGAAGGAACGCGGATCACCAGCGAACCGCGCCCTGACTGGGTCGATGCACCGGCCGCCAAGCAGGGCAACGTCTACCGGCAGGTCGTCCACGCCGGACCGCACCCGCGGCGGATCGAGGCGGAGAAGGAACTGGAGGAGCAGATTCACTCGGCGGTGGAAGACTATCTCAACGAGGCGATCGCCCCGGACGCGGCTCGCCGGGTCGAGTTGCCGGCGGATTATGTTCGCCGCGAGATTGTCCGCGATCAATTCACCGAGGTCCACCAACGGAGCTTCGGCACGCTGGCCGACGACGTCTACATGGTCGATCTGTACGCACAACTTGAATTCAGTCGCCAGGTTCATGACGAAGCGAAAGAAAGGTACCGCCAGGCGGTCGTCGAGGACCGACTGTGGTTGACCGGCTTCTCGCTCGCCGCGGCGCTGGGCTTGTTGGGAACGGTCTTCGGATACTTGCGCTTCGATGAAGCCACCGGTGGCCGGCGGCGCGGTCGCTTGCGATTCGTCGCGACCGGCGCGATACTGGCATTGGCGGTCGCCGGCCTACTCGCGGCCCGCTGGTCGCC
>JBBDLY010000492.1:0-1984 GCA_040878585.1 Pirellulales bacterium | reverse complement strand
GTAAAGTAACTTCAGCCAGATCGCCGCCTTTTGCGCAGCCCAGGATGGGGCGCTCCAGGGATGGACGATTACGATCAGGACGACCTCGGATAGTCTAGTTTTCCCTAGCAGCGCGCCAGCAAAAAAACTCCCTTTCTAACGGAGACGGCGCTCGGTTTCCTTCTGCTACGCCCTCACATCAAACCGCTAGCGACCCTCTCCCTGCTAGCATTCCGTATCTCACAACTCATCCAAGTCCACTTGACTGTTAGCGGGCCGTTTCCTACTCTTTCGCCGCGCGGATGGAATCTTCGCCGCCAAACAAGCCAGCGCCAAGCTCGCCAAGGAGTGTAGGTCCGTATGAATGCTTCGCCCCAAGATGGTCACAATCGCGTCTCTCGCCGCAAGTTCTTGTGGGGAGCCACCGCCCTGTTTGCCGGCTGCACGGCGCCGGCGCTCCGTACGCAAAGCCCCGAGATCCTGGAAGAAGAACTCGATCGGGTTAAGCTCGTGCGGCATTTTTCCGTTCCCTTTGGCGTGCATCCCCTCAAGATTGAATCGGCCGGATTGGTACTTGGCCTGCCGGGTACCGGGGGCGATCCGCCGCCGGGCACCGAACGGGCGATGATTCTGGAGGAAATGAAAAAACGCTCCGTCGAAAACCCCAATCAACTACTGGCCGACAGTTCCACCGCGGTGGTGCTGGTTAGTGGTTATCTTCCACCAGGCTGTCAAAAGGGAGATCGCTTCGATGTCGATGTGTGGGTGCCGCCGACTTCCGAGACCGCCAGCCTCCGCGGCGGACGTTTGCTCGAAACGCGACTGCGCGAACTGACGCAGCAGCGCGGGCGGATTCACGAAGGCCACCTGATGGGCAAGGCGGGAGGGCCGATTCTGGTCGATCCGATGGCCGAATCCGACGATAGTGCCACTTTGCTGCGGCGGGGGCGCATTCTTGGGGGCGGCATCTGCCTCAAGGCCCGCCCACTGGGGCTGGCGCTAACGCCCGGCAGCAAAAGCGTGCCGGCCAGTTCCCAAATCGGCAAAGTGATCAATCAGCGATTCAGCACCTACATCAAGGGCCGGAAGGTCGGCGTGGCGACGCCCAAGACCGACGGCTACGTCGAGTTGATTGTGCATCCGCGCTATAAGGACAACGTCGGCCGCTATCTCCAAGTGTTGCGAGCCATTGCGATTCAAGAAACGCCGACACAGCGACTGGAACGGATGAAGGTGTTGGCCGATCAGTTGCACGACCCGATCACCGCCGCCGCCGCGGCGCTCGGCCTGGAAGCGATCGGCAAGGAAGGAATCGAGACGCTTAAGACCGGCATTCAGACCGACGATACGGAGATCCGTTTTTACGCCTGCGAAGCGCTGGCCTATCTCGACGAGACCAGCGCCGCCGTGCCGCTCGGTCACATCGCCCTTGCCGAACCCGCGTTCCGAGCCGCCGCGATGGCCGCCCTATCGGCCATGGACGATCCGCTCGCGCGAGACGAGCTGGTGCAACTGCTGGATAACAACAGCGCCGAGACGCGCTACGGCGCATTCCGCGCGCTGACCATGATGAACGATCGCGACCCGCTGGTCCGCGGCGAACGGCTGAACGACTTTACCTATCACATCATCACCACAACCAACGAACCTCTCGTGCATGTCACCCGCGGCTATCGACCGGAAGTGGTGCAGTTCGGCGAACGGGTGTGGCTCTCCACTCCGCTGACGTTGGAGCCGAGCCACAACCTGCTGATCACCTCCGCCTCGGAAGGGAATCTGAAACTTATCAAATTCCTAGCCGGACAGGAAAACGAGGAGCGTTTTGTTTCCAGCAAACTGGACGACGTGGTCCGAGGCATCACCGACTTGGGCTTTGGTTATCCCGAGGTCGTCAATATGCTCGCCCAGGCCCGCCAGGCCAAGGCGCTGAATTGCCGCCTGGAGTTCGACGCCCTGCCCGACGCAAGCCGCCGCTACGAGCGACCGCCAGCGGAAGAGAGCTAGG
>JBBDLY010000491.1:0-1989 GCA_040878585.1 Pirellulales bacterium | reverse complement strand
CCGATCGTCGAGGAAGACGCCCTGGCCGACGCCTTGGCGAGCAAGCACCTGGCCGCCGCGGCGATCGACGTCGCCCCGCAAGAACCGCTCCCGCCAACCAGCCGCCTGTGGGACGCTCCCAACCTGATCATCACCCCGCACGTGGCGGGCCAGTCCGCGCGGCGGATCGACAACATGACCAACTTCCTCTGCGAAAACCTGCGGCGGTGGCGAGCGGGGGAGCCGCTGTTGAATCTGGTGGATAAAGGGTTGGGTTTTCCACGGCGGGAGGGGACCAAATCGAAACATCCAGGCAACTAGCCAATGCAACGATCCAACAATGTCTCGTATTCGCTCCAAAAGTTGGTATAGAGTTTCGCCTCATGTTCATCGTACGGAGTCTTGCCCACACCGCTAAACAGTTTTTTGGCTCTGACGGCAAATCCTGATGCTGCCCTGCAATATCGGACTGTCGGCAATTACAAATTCTAACCTACATCGCGCGGCAACGTAAACGCAATCGTGGTGCCTTTCTTCCCAGTGGTCTCGATCCAAATCCGCCCGTGCTGCGCCAAAATGGCTTCGCGGCAAAAGCTCAATCCCAGGCCGCTGCCGTGGGCGCTGTTCGACTTGCCTGCCTTCACTTGAGCAAACTTGTCGAAGATTCTCGACGTCCACTCCGCGGGAATTCCCCGGCCTTGATCGATTACGCGAAAGAGCACGTCGCCGTCGCTCGCCCCGGCAACCCGCACAACGACGGTAGAATCTTCAGGGCTAAACTTGATGGCGTTGCTCAGCAGGTTCACCAGCACGCGCTTGCTCATCTCGCGATCCGCGCTGACGAACAACGTCGCATTCTCGACCTCTGACTCGAGTGCGACGCCTTCATTCGTCGCCCAGATCGAGACTTCCTCGAAAGACGCCTGCAATAGTTCGCGGACGCCGATCGCCTCCAATGCCAACGGCATCCGTCCCCGTTCCAGCCGCGCCTGGTCCAGCAGCGCGTTGATCAGCACGACCATCCGCCGGCACGAGATCAGGCACATCGTGACCAGAGTTCGCTCGGCACTCCGCTGCGACGATTGTTGCAATTGTTCGAGCGTCTCCAACCCGATCATCGTATTCGACAGCGGGTTGCGCAGATCGTGTACGATGAACTGCGTCCATTCCTCCTGGCGAGCCTGCGCGGTCCGCAAAGCGGAAAGCATCATAGTCACGACAACAAAAAAGCCGAAACGCACGAGCATGTTCCAGTAAGGAATCGCGGGATCGGAATAGACTCGCCCCGTAAGAACATCGGCGGCGAGCCAGGCGGCGGCCGCGACTACGGAAATTGCCAGTCCAGCCTTGGGGCCGTGGTACCATGCGAGCAGTGATATGGGAATCAGGTAAAAAATCGAGAAGGAAAGCTCGTTACCGGTCCAATAGTCCAGTAGCGAGACAACGCCGATCAAAGCCAGGCTGACGCCGGCTACGACCACCAACGAATGCTTCTCGAAGAAATCCATATGCCGAATCATACTGCGCGGAGGACCAGGGAAATCGAACAATGCGTTGCCACCCGTTCATCGTACCGCTCGCGGGCCGCGCGGGCGAGATCATCCGAGGAACCGATCGAACTGGCAACGCGGCGGCCAATCTTGCACGGCGTCGATCGCCGCGTGCAGCTTGGGGTCGATTTGTGAGCTGAGCGACGCACCCGTGTCTCGAGCCGTATTGAACAGAACCGCGAAGTTGAATCCGTCGTGCCGCCGCACGAGCAGGGCCTCGCTGCCGGCGATCCAGCCGTTGTGCCAGGTGTTTGCCTTGCCGTGCATGCCAACCGGACGCACCACCCAGCCGCAGCCGTAGAAAGCGGCCCGTGGTGCTCCGTCCTCGTTATGGCCGGCGGCGCCCGCCGGAGAAGCCCGCATTTGCTCGATCGAGTCGGCCGACAGTAATGGACTGTTGTCAGCATCATCGAGGGCGGAGGCGAAGCGGACCAGGTCGACTGCCGAAGCGATCCAGCCT
>JBBDLY010000490.1:0-11769 GCA_040878585.1 Pirellulales bacterium | reverse complement strand
TGATGTCGACTCGTGGCAAGCGGATGACGTTTGCGTCCGGGTCCAGCCGTCCGCAGGGTGAGTGCATTCCTTGCCGCAACCTGCTCCGGCGGCACGCCAGCCGGGCCGCGCGTGACCGCCTTTATGGTTAGGATTGCCGCCGGACATGATGTCCAACGCCAGTGTGATGGACGGCGGGGGGCCGTGAATGTTGCGCGCTGGACTGCCGAGAATTATTAGCGGATTCGTTAGCGGATTGCCGGTCAAATCGCGCCATTTTCGCCGAATTAGCCGCTTGCAGCGATCGGCCGAAGTGCTTATGCTACCGAAAGTTGCCGCAAATCCGGTCTTGGTCAAAAGTGCCTCGACCAAGCTGGGGGTCAAGAGGTCGCTGGTTCGAATCCAGTCAGCCCGACTTATAAAGCCTGTCGTAGCAATGAGTTACGGCAGGCTTAATTCTTACGCAGGCGGGGAGAATGGAGCAGTTCACCCTCGGAAAGAAAATTCACCCTTTGTTGGTGGTCAGGGGTGGACGCCGGGTGAACGGGTGAACCGAACATCGCAACAGCCGCACCGCGAACAGCCGACTGATTGTTGACTTGGGTTTACTAGTCGCTGGTAATCTGCCAGCGTCATCCGGCGCGGATCAAGGCGTCACCCAGGCGATTAGGCCGGCCACTTCATAGCGATTCTCCTTGATTTCGCCGCTGCGGGCGTCGATGTAGCGCCAGAAGTGCCGGCGGCCTTCGCCGGTCGTGCGGGGCGCCTGGAAATAGAAGAACATCCGGTAGCACTTTTCGCCCGCAGCGAAGCGGGACAGACGACCACAGCCTTCTGGCGGCGATGATAGGCGAAGTCCTCCAGCAACTTCTTGCCGATCCAAGTTTTGCCCAGGCCAACCGAATCGGCGATCAGCACGCCGTCGTAGCGGGCAAGAATCCGCCGGGCCTTGTTGACCGCATCCTCCTGGAACTCGGCCAGTTCCTTTTCGCAGTGCCTTGAGCCGATTTCGGCAAGTTTGGTGCATCCGTCTACGGAACCGAAGGAGCATTGCTAGTCATTCAACGGCTGCGTGCTGCGGAGATAGGCGAACAGATCGCGAATCTGTTGATCGGAAAAGTCGTGCAGCAGCCCGTCGGGCATGACGGACCGTCCGAGCGGTTGGATCTCGTCGATGGCGTCGCGCTCAATCATGGCGCTCTGGGCGTCAGTCCCGCGCAGCTCAATGACCTGCGCATCCTGATCGGCGATGAAGCCGGTCAGCGTCCGTCCGTCGTCGGTGAACACGACGAAGTTTTCATAGCCTTCGCGGATTTCCGCGCTGGGATTGATAATCGCCAACAGCATATTGCTCACATCGTCGCGGTTGTAGGCGGTCAGGTCGGGGCCGACCTCGCCGCCATCGTCGAACAAGCGATGGCATTTGGCGCAGCTTTGCTGATAGAGCTGCTTGCCGCGGTACGGGCTGCCAGATTCGGCGTCGATCACCTCGGCCAGCCGCGCAATGGTCTGCTGCATTTCGGCGGTCGTGGCGCCGGCGATCTCGCCATACAGTTTGCCGATGAGGAGGTTGACCGATTCTTGGTTGAGCAACTGCATCTTGCGGAGGTGCTCGTCGGAGATCGCCCGTTTGTCCAACTTGTCTTGCTCGACCGCCTGCAAAAGAGCCGCGGCCCAGCCTGCTCGACCGGACAACACTCCGACGGCAATCGGCCGCGACTGGTCGTCCAACTTGGGAAGCAATTCGATCAGCGTGTCGCCAATCTGCGGATCGCCATAGGCGCTCAGCGCCGCCAACGCCGCGGCCCGCAACTCGGGCGGGTTGTCGCGAGCCAGCACTTGCAACATGATCGGCACCGAGGCAGGGGCGGAGACTTGCCCGAACACCTCAATTAACTGCCGGCGTTGGCGTGTTTCGGTTTGGTCGTCGGCGATCAGGGTCAGCGCTTGGGCAATCGCATCGCCGTCGCCGCGGCGGACCTTCAACATCAGCGAACCGCCCCCGGCGGCGGCCAACGCTTCGATCAGTTCATCTGGGAGTCCGGCCAGCGAGCGGCCTTGATAGGCCGCCTCGAATCCGCGCATCAGCTTAGCTCGGGCGGGCTGATCGGGGGCCAGCTTCAGCAGCTTGGCGCAGGTCAGCAGATCCGCCCGCACGCCACTGGCGGCGTAACGCCGAATCAGCCGCTCGACAACGTGCTGCTCGAACAGCGGCTGCCGCCACAGGTGTTCATCGGCCAGAGCAGTCAAAATCGCGTCGCGACCGTCGGCCGCTTGCGCCTCGATTGCCCACCATAGCAACAATGGAACATGGATGTCGTCCGCATCAGCTTGATGGGCGGCCAGTTTCGCCACGACCGCCAGGCATGCGTCGGCCGGCAGGCGGCGCGCGGAACTGGCCAGTTGGCTGCGGACCTCCACTTGCTCCTCCCGTTCGGCCAGTGCGACCAATTCCGCCAACAGCCCGGCCGAGACCTGTCGCTCGTCGCAGATCAATCTCACCGTCCAGGCGCGAACCTGCGGTTCCGCGTGGCGCAGCGCGTCTCGGCTGGCCGTTTCATCAAGCCCGCCGGAGAGGTTCAGCGCCCATAACGTCTCCAAGGCGAGTTGTCCGCGGGCCGTTTTCAGTTGTCGGCTCAAGGGGACGATCAGAGCCGCATCGCGACGATCGCCGAGCAGACGCAACACGGTTTGTCTCGTCCACTTGCTCTCGCTGTCGAGCAGTGCGACCAGTTCGGACGACGTCAGGCTTGCCAAATCGCGGGCCGCCGTCGGGGCCGCCTGGCGGGCGCTGAGCCGATAGACTCGGCCGCCGGCAAGGTCGATTTTGCCCTCGTGATTGCGGTAATGATTAATTTGGCTGTCGTACCAGTCGGCGACGTAGATTGCGCCGTCGGGGCCTTCCTTGACGTCGACCGGGCGGAACCAATCGTCATCGGTGCGGACCACGCGATCGACGTCTTCCGTCATGAACGACGATCGATCGCGGCTCATTTTGCTCCGCACGATCTGCCCCTGCATCGGCTCCAGCCCGTACAGCATCCCCCGGTACTCGGGCGGCAGTCCGTGCGATTCGTAGATTAGAAAGGTGTGGGAGAACCGCGGTACCTCGTGGTGCTTCATTGCCTCGAAGAAACCGAACGTATAGGGGTTGCTCAAGGCGCCATGCTTGCCGAACCCCTTGCGGTAGTAGCCCCCCTGCACAAAATGAAACCCGCGAGTATTGCCGCCGTTGTGGCCGGAATAGAGGCGGCCTTGGGCGTCGAACTCGACACCGTAACTGTTGCCGCCCCCTTCGGCGAACACCTCGTACCGCCGCTGCTCGGGATGATAACGCCAGATGAGTTGCCCCATCGTGCGGACGGGTTCTTCCGTCGTTCCGGGGCGCTTCACCTGGCCGCTGACGGTGCTGCCTTGCGCCGCGTACAGCCAGCCGTCGGGACCGAACCGCAGGCTGTTCACCGTCGAGTGCGTATCTTCCAGCCCGAAGCCTTGCAGATGAACCTCGGGATCGCCGTCGGGGACGTCGTCCCGGTTGGCGTCGGGATAGAACAGCAGGTAGGGAGGATTGAGCACCCACACGCCGCCCCGCCCCGGCACCGCGGCCGTGCAGATGTTCAGCCCGTCGACGAACGTCTTATGTTCGTCGAAACGACCGTCGCCATTGGTATCGGTGTGGATGGTGATCTTGTCCTTCCCCACAAAATGATTGGGCGGCGGCGGAGGCACCTTGTCGTAAACGGCGCGCCAGTAATTGTCGCGACTGACCATCTTCAACCCGGCCGGGTGCGGGTACTGCTGATATTGCACCACCCACAGGCGTCCCCGCTCGTCGAAGCTGATCGACACCGGCTGCCTGATTTCCGGTTCAGCCAATACCGATTCCCAACGCAAGTCGGCCGGCACTTGGAACCCGCGGGCTGCTTCCTCCGGGGTCTGCGAGCCGGGGGCGCGCCGCACGGAGGCGGCCCGCGGGGCGATTTCCGCAGCCCGCACCACTTTCTCGAATGGCGCCGCGGCCTGATCCGCGCGCTCCCTCGCGCCGCCGAGCCAATCCAGATCGTCCCCGGTGCGGAATTCCCACTTGCCGGTCAAATCAATGACCTGCCGTTCGTTGAACAGTGCCGGGGCCGGCCCCTTGAAACCGCCACGACCGCCATGATCGTAAACTCGGATCACGATCTCGTTGTATTGATCGGCCGCGACCAGGTTCGCGGGCACCTGATAGCGACCCGCGTGATCAACCGCATTGACATAGTCGGGCGGAAAATTGCCGCCGCGACCGATTCGCTGGCCGTTGAAATAGGCTTCGTGTGCGTTGTCGACCTGTTCGACCGACAGTTCCAAATACTCCTTCTTCCACGCCGCCGGCACCTTCGCGTGGCAGCGGTACCAGGCCATGCCGTCGTATTCGAGCTTTCCGCCGCTCTGCTCCTCCCAGGTACCGGGAACCGCAAGCAGCGTCCACTGACGGTAGTCGACCGCGGCTTGCTGGGCCGCCGGCTGAGGGTCTGCGCCCTGCTGGGATGCGTCCGGTTCGGGTACTTGCCCCGGCGGCTCTTGGGGCTGTGGGTCCGCGTCGGCCGGCCGACCGACCGCCCAATGGACCGCGTTGACCAGCAGCCGAGCGATGTTTTTGTCGGCGATTTCTTCCGGCGAGCCAACCGCCGCATAGAATACCTTGCCTCCCCACTTGGTCTGGTTGGTCCAGGCAACCGGTTCGTGCGGCTGTTGCGATCCGAACCGCCCCATCAGCAAGGGCGTGGACGATTCGGCCAGTGGCCGGTTCTTGTACAAGCCGGACGGCACAATCTGTTCCGCCTGGGGAATGCCCGCCAGGATCGGGTGCTCACCTGCTTCCTTCAGTGGCCAGATGATCGTGCGATCCTCACCGCGGGCTTTGTTGGGATAGTGACCGTGGTAGTTGCCGCCGATCACCTCCCGATCGAACTCTTCCCAGGCGGCGTGACCGACGGGGGGCGGTTGGCCGCGGAGCGAGAAGGCATGGTTCGACGTCCGCACGGCCACCAGCGGTTTGCCCGCCTCGATAAAGCGGCGAATCACCGCCATTTGCTTCGCGGGAGGCGTGCGGCGGCGGATGGAAAACAGGGCCACGTCCGCCTTGTCGAGAACCTCGACGCCCGGCAGTTGATTCCCGTCGTCGGCGTCCGCGAACACCAAGCTGACACGAAAATCGCGGCCCAGATGCGTGCGGGCGAACTCCGGCAGCGTCCGGTCAGTGCCGTATTCCGGTTCGGCCATTACGATCGCCAGATGCGGTCTGCGATCGGCGGGAAAGCGAAACTCCTCGCCGCCGAGAAACGCCGCGCTGGTGATCGTGGGGCACCAATACTTCTCGATATGTTCGACGACCAGGTCGGTCCCGGTGAAGTGGCTCACGAAGGGGCGCATGCGGGAGTTGTACATCGTATCGGTCATATCGCGCATCAGCACGACGTTCTGCCCTTGATGGACCATCTGCCGAATCGAAAAGGGGCGTCCCAACACGCACATGTTGGTATGCACACCCATCACGACGACGTTCTTGATGCCCCGCTGTTTCATCAGGTAGAACGCTTCGGCGTTGTCGGTGACCGCGTCGCCGGCGGCGATCTCCAGCGTTTCGATCTGAGCCTTCCAAGGACCGCCTTGCCGGCAGCGGAGCTGGCAATCGCAGCCGCCATCGGAATCGTCGATTGGCAGGGCCGTTTCGCGATCGCCGTCACGATGGCTCCAAGGCTGGATCGGCCGCGGCAGATCCAACGGCGGCGCTTGTTGCGCCAGTTTGCGCTGTGGCGTGTCGTTGTAACGATGGACCACGCCGCTGGGGCAATGGATAATCAATACGCCGCGGGCACGGGCCGCCTTGAGAACCTCGTTCATCCGCGGCGCCATCTGGGCCACGCGCTCGGTCGCTCCCGCGCACCAATGGCGGTCCCACATGTCGCACACCACGATCGCCGTTTCGCGCGCGTCCCACGTGGCTGGCGCGATCACCGCGCGATACTCTTCCAGCTTGTCGGAGACCTTCTCCCGTGAACGGAGTTCCAATTGCAGTTCGGTCTTCGCCGGTTCCGCCGCCGCAGCGCCGGCAATCGAGAATGCAATTAGAAGTAGAGGTGTTGATGTTCGCAGGCGGCGAGACATGGTGAATCTCCAGAATGTTGTTGCGAGCGGACGCCAGGGGTGGGAGGCAGCGCATGGGGCGCTGCCGATGGGCCATCGCGAGGAATAATTAGTATAATCGAGTTCGTGCAGGATACTCAAGTTTGTCAACCGCCGGCGTGGATGCGTTCGCCCCGTTCGCGAAGTTCATTGATCTCTTGGCCGCTGCGGTGGCGATACTCACGGAACGTTTTGATATCCCGCTCCCGGCAAACTTCCCGGACCGGTACGCCCGCCTGCTTGCTGCTGAGGATGTACCAGTTTTCCATGCGACCTAGCTCGGGCGCCAGTTCCACCGCCTCCCCCCAAGCCGATCGCGATTGCCGAGACCTTGACCTGTCTGCTGGGGAGTGCGGATCGAGCGGGCGTCACGCCAAATAACTGGCGGGCCTTGTGGCGGATGTCGTGATCCGCGTGGTCGATCAGGGACTGTTTGACCGCTGCGATCTGCTCTATCGACAGCCGCTGTTGTTCGACGGAAGCGAGCAGCAGTTCGGCACGCTCACGCGACCGCACCAGTCCTTGTAGCGCCAGCTTCTGATTGCCGTCGGATAAGCCTGCAAGGGCTTCGATGAGCAGTCGGGCCGCCTGCGGGTGGTCCGCGTCGCAGGCGCCGCTGACGGCGCCCATCTGCAGCGCCGCGGCGACGTCTTTTCCCAGGTAACGCTCCAACGGCGGCTGGGCCTGCTCCCAAGGCAACAGCGCAAGCATCCGCAAGGCGTCGTAGCGCGTGTCGGCCGGAACCTGCGCGTCGTCGGCCATAACGACGGACGCCAGCAACGCCGCATCCCAGCGCGCCCGCAAGTCGGCGTCTTGCGCTAGGATTTCCGCGATCCGGCTGCCGGGCCAGGCGCCGCTCTGACTGACGCCGTTGATAACGCCGCCGCCGAGTACCACGGCCTGCCAATCACGGAGCGGTTGATCCGACTGCGGGAGCGAGAAGTCGAGCATCGCTAGTAGTTCGTCCGCGTTGTTTCGACGGCCGGCGGCCAGCGATTCGTTAAAGAGTTGGCCAATCACCCGGTATTCATCCTTGGTGCCAATTGCCACCCCCTCCAGCAATTGGGTCATGCGGACCACGGACGGGGCTGGCGCTCGGTCGGTTACGAGGAACGCCAACAAGTGCTGCATATCGTCGAGCGGAAGGTGCTCGGCCATGCCTTCGGGCATCATTGACTTGCCCGCAGTGTGCAGACCGTCGAGTTCGCTGCGAAGAATAGTGTGCTCTTTACCTTCCTGCGCCTTGAGCGTGATGCTGTTGCCCGACTCGGCCGTCAAGAGTCCGGTCAGGACCACGCCGTCGAGGGTTACGGCGGTGTAGGTGGCGTAACGCTGATCAATAGCAGCGTTGGGGTCGAGAATGGATGTCAACAGGGCGCTGGTCGACTTGTCAGAGAGTGCCGACAAGTCCGGCCCGACAACGTGTCCCACGCCGTTCAATTGATGGCACGAGGCGCAATGTTGGACGAACAACGCTTGACCGCGTTCCGCGTTTCCCGCCAGCGGATCGATCGGCGCATAGGTCGCCAGCAACGCAGCTATTTCCTTTCCACTGGGTGCCGAGAACAGCGCCGCTGCGCGTGCCTTGATCGCTGGTTGAGGATGATTAACCAGCGCCTGACGTCTCGCCGCATCGATCATTCCGCGCGGCATTGCTCCCGACTCGAGCCTGGTTAGCAGTTCGCTCACCATGGTCTGGCGGGCGACTACGGCGTCAAGTGCCGCCCGCTGTACGGCTGGAGTCAATTTGCCAAAGGCGTCAAGTAGTTCGGTTGCCGCTTCGACCGTATCAAAAGTGCCAAGCGTGGCGACTGCCGCTTGTTGTAAGTTCGTGGGAGTTTGTGGCGTGAACAGCGCCGCAAGGCGATTCAGGACGGGTGGATCGCCGCTGGACTGTGCCAGCAGTTGCACGGCCGCGATCCGCTTTTCCAAGGGTAGAGCATCGTCGGCAGTGATTGCTTGCGCGGCGGCAAGCATCTCCGTCCAGGCTGGCTGTTGGGCCGCGGGCAGCATGATGTTGCGACGATTCAAGGCAGACGTCAACTCGGGCGCGAGCGACCACTGCCAGGCTGCGTATTCGCCGTCTCGTGAAGAAAGTACTTGCTCGATGATGGGTTCGAGTGAGGCAGCGTCACCGAGTTGCACCGCCAACAACAGTACCTCATTCACGCCGGCTGGCAACCCGTCGTTCTCGATCGATTGCTCCAACAAGTTGGCCAGCACGGAAGCGACATTGGTCGCATTCAAACTGCTCAATACAGCGCTGCGGGTATACGGTTCCCGCGCGGCTGCCTGCAACATGCGCGACAAGGCGTGGCCGGACCTGGGGTCGTTCCATGCACCGAGACTATACGCGACTTGCAACCGTACTTGCGGATCTTCGTCCGTAGCCAGTTCAGCCAGTCGTTCGCCGAGTACCGGTCTCTCCGCTAGCAGCGGCTCTGAGAGGCGGACAGCATGACGGCGGACGGCCGGATGTGGGTCGTTTAAGCCGGCGGCCACCGTTTCGGAGTCGAGTACGCCCAGACCTTCGAGCAGGCAAAGTGCTTGTAGACGTGATTGCGGAAATTCTGCTTCGCGGACCAACGACTTCAGCGGCGCGGCGACCGTAGGTTCATTTCGCCACAGTAGTTCAAGGTGGATCATGTCGCGAAGCGAACCGTTGGAGGAGTTGAGCAAATTCGGCAATTCGGACGTCTTCCGCTCTGCTGGCCGAGGCATCTTTGGCGGCTGCCAGTCCCGCGGCACGACGCGATAAATTCGCCCGCGCGTGTCGCCGGCCCGCACGTCCAACTGCGCGCGGTCTTCTGCCGAAAGGAAACGTGGGTGTTCAATCATGTAACGATACATATCGACGATATAAAGCGCTCCATCGGGTCCACCGCGGGCTTGGACAGGTCGAAACCAGTTGTCGGTCGATGCGAGAAACTCTCGGTCTTGTTCGTCGTCGGAGCGTTGTCCCGAAAAGGTTTCTCCGTGCGGAACAAGCCGCAAGCGATGTACGAGCTGATTGACCGGTTCGCAAAGGAAGGCGTTTCCGGCATACTCGTCGCCCAGGGTTGTGTCGCGATAGATACCTAGCCCACAGACGGCGGTTGGCGCCCCCGCCGGGCCGCTTAGGGCCCAAGTTACTAGTTGGCCTCGCGGTAGTAATTTACTCGATTTTGCTATGGCAACCTGTGCGTTCGGCGGTGCCACGTGCGGATTGCGAGGGTGGTAGTGCTCCGTCGTGGGATAGTGGAACAAGAGCGTTCCATTCTCGCAGCCGAACCAATTGCCCCAGTCGTCACGGGCGCGACCCTGCTGGGTGCGTCCGCTGACTGCCTGCACCTCGCCGTCGTCCGGAAGAAATCGAAAGTCACGATTGGCAGCATCGACGACCTTGCCGTTAGGAGTTGTGACGCGACCGCCGAAAATGCCTGCTGCGCCATGCATCCAGTTGTCCAAGCCAAGCGAGATGCTGTTTACCCGCGCCTGGTAGTTTTGTGTGTGGAATCCGGAGAGCACCTTGCGGACCACGTTGGCTCGGCCGTCGCCGGTGGTGTCCTCCGCGTACAGCACATCCGGCGCCGCGCAGATCAGCACCCCTGCGCGCCACACCGTGATGCCGGTGGGAAAGGGAATATCCTCTAAAAACGTGGTTGCCTTGTCGTAGCGGCCGTCGTTATCGGTATCTACCAGAAACTTCACCACGCCGCCCGCCAGGTAACTGCCGTCGAGCCCTTCGGGATAGTCGCGCATTTCGACCACCCACAGTTTGCCGTCGTGGCCAAAATCGATCGCCACCGGGTCGATCACCAGTGGTTCGGCCGCGACCAGTTCCACCCGCAGGTCGTCGTGCGTCTGCATCGTTGCGATCGACTGCTCCGGCGACAGAGGCCGGGTGCCGCCGGTCAGCGCGGGGTTCACGCGTTCGGTGAACTGTTCAGGCAACTGTCGGGCAACTTCGTCGAGAATTCGCTTTTCAATGCCGGGTGCGAACGGGCCGGGCAGGTCGTACCAGACCATGGCTCCGCCTCCTTCGTAACCCCCTTCCTTGAGAATCCGCTCCGACGGAACGTAACCACACACGTCGTTGGTATAGCCGGACACCCACAGCCGTGTCGGATCGTAGGTTTGCTTGAGCGCCAGGGCGTAGTCCACCACGACCTCGTTGGCGAGAAAGACCATCGCCAGGTCGTCGCCGAAGACCCAGCTTTGAATCGGATAATCGACGCTGGTGGGGAGCGCCTCGCCTCGGTCGAGTCGCTGCAAATTCTTCGTGGCATGATGGCCCGTGATGCCAAGCTCCGCGGCCCGTCGTTCCCACTCCGCCCGATCGGGCAGCTCGGCCAAGGGGAGTTCGATCTCGGCGTATTGCACCTGGAGCGGCCCGGCAATCGGCGCCAGCGGCAACGCCATCAATCGCGCCGCTTCGGCGGCGACCTGTTCGCCCTGTTCGACGGCCTGCTGTACGCTGCCGGTGGCGGTCGGATTTTGATCGCCGCCGCAGCCGACGGTGATGATTGCCGTGGCCCGCGGAAACTCGCGTTCCAGCGCGGCGTTCGCCGCGCCGGCCCAATCTCCGTTGATGTCCAGCCCGCTTCCGGAGGCAACGCAATGGCAGGCGTAGTTCGCGACAATCACGAGCGGTTCGCCGCGCTGATCGCTGGCGACGAGGATCGGCAGCGCGCGATCCACCAATGTCGCAGCGCCGCGGCGATTGACGGCAAAATCCACCGCACCATGCGCCTGACTCAGCACCAGGGGCCGGCGCGCCTGCAAGGCTTCGTCGGCAACCTTCACCAATTTCTTGATAAGTTCCTGAGTGTAGGCATCGATCGAGGCCTGCTCCCGTTCGGTCAACGGACGTTGCAACAGATTCTCAAGGGTGCCGGTCAACATCGGGGCGCTGTGCGTGTGCGTTGAATGGACTGTAATTCTACCGCGGGGGATGTTGTGTTGTTTTTCGATTTCCGCGGCGACGGCACGGATCGCCGGGGCTGACACGCCGAGATTGTCCACGGCAAGCAGCAGCGCCGGACCCTCAATGTCGGATCCGATCGCAATCGCCCGCGCCCACAGCGGCATCGATACCGTGTCCGTCGGCAGGTGACGTCGTCCGGCGTAGCCACTGAGCAGTACCGGATCGGAGGGCGTAATGTCGATTTTCGCAGCGCCAATGTCACGCTTGGGGGCGGGCATCGCTTGGATCAATTCGACCGAGTGAGTTTTCTGCTCCACATAGTCCGTCGGCGCAATCAGCGCTTCGGCCACCATGAACCACGGCGGATTTCCCAGCGGACCGTGTTCTGACAGGTTGACGATCTTCAGCGAGTTGACGCCCGTCTTGAGTGCCTCCTCGGGCAATTCGAATCGGATGGTTCGCCAGGCGTCGTTGGCGAATGTATTCCTGCCGCGAAACACCGCTTGCCCGTTCAATTCGATCAGCACGGCACAAGCCGCCTGCGCGTCGTTGTCGCGGGCCGTCAGATGGAGCACGACGGGCGCGGCAGGGAGTTTATCCAGCTCAAAGGTGGCCGTCATCGTCGCGTGCTCGCCGGTCGACTGCGCGTAAACATAATTGACGCGATTCTTCCCCAGCATCGAAGCACCAAAGTGATGCTGGGCGCCCCCAACAAAGTC
>JBBDLY010000489.1:0-11849 GCA_040878585.1 Pirellulales bacterium | reverse complement strand
CGAGGCGGGCCTCAAACAGCCCATCGCCCACCCGCTGGGCCGTCTGCTGTAGCGTTTCATCGCTGGGCACCCTCTCGTCGTATTGTTCCGGGCCGAAGTTCCACAGGTTGACCAGCGGCCCGACCGTCACGTCGAAGGCGCCGCCGGTCTCGGCGGCGACCCGTTTGGCCGCCAAGCAGACCTCGGCCGTGGCGGCGGAGACGGGGAACCAATCGGTAGACTCACTGGCATTGAACCGCGACAGCTCACTTTCCGGATCCCAGGTGCTCATCTGGGCGTTCACGGTCTCCAGCAGTGCATCGATCTCTTGCTGAAGCGATTTCTCGTCGGCCCCGTCGGGCAGGCGGTCGAGCTTCACCGAATAGGTCGTCCCCATCGTCCGGCCGTGCAACTCGACCCGCGGCGCGGTGGTCTGTTCTGTACGGCAACCGGCGAGCGCAGCCAGCAACACCAAGGGGAGCAGTACGCCGCCAATCGCAAACCCATTCGCCTTTCGCCATGCGAGATTCGCCATTGGGAGTTTTGTCCTCTGTTGCGGCGAGACGCCGCAGGTGCTGTGACAAAATCGGCATCCAACATCAGCCGGAGGGCGCTAGCCCCCGGTTCGCGGTGGGGTGAGCGTTGCCATCCCCACACCCGTTCGCGCTTCCAACCGGACGCTAGCGCGTTACGGCTGATGTTGAACCACAACATCAGCCGGAGGGCGCTAGCCCCCGGTTCGCGCCGAAAAACCGGCCGCTAGCGCGGTGCGGCTGATGTTGTGGGGACAACTTTCTTCGACTTCCTGCGTCAATTCAATTTTTTCACCGACTCTCAATCACGCTGCGGCGAGACGCCTCAGCCATGTTAGCCGCCGAAGTCGTCGTAGGCGATGTTTTCTTTCTCGACCCCTAGGTCGTCGAGCATCTTGAAGACCGCGGCGTTCATCATGGGTGGACCGCAGATATAGTATTCGATATCTTCCGGTGAGGGGTGGTTTTTCAGGTAGTTTTCCAGCAGCACCTGGTGGATGAAACCGACGTAACCGTCCCAATTGTCCTCGGGCAGCGGTTCGCTCAAGGCGATCTGGAACTGGAAGTTGGGAAAGTCCTGCTCGATGGCACGGAACTGATCGACGTAAAACAACTCCCGTTTGCTACGGCCGCCGTACCAGTACGAGACCTTGCGATTCGTTTTGCGCCGCTTGAACAACTCGAAAATATGACTCCGCAACGGGGCCATGCCGGCGCCGCCGCCGATGTAGACCATCTCGTTTTCGGTATCCTTAATAAAGAACTCGCCGTAAGGTCCGCTGATGGTCACCTCGTCGCCCGGCTGCAAGTTGAAGATGTAGCTGGAGACCTTGCCCGGCGGCGTTCCTTCCGGCGCACGCGGGGGCGGGCTGGCGACGCGGACGTTGAGCATGATGATGCCTTCCTCGCCGGGATAGTTGGCCATCGAATAGGCGCGGAACACCGGCTCTTCGACCTTGGAAACGTAGCGCCACAGATCGAACTTGTCCCAGTCCTCGCGGAACCGATCCTCGACGATGAAGTCCTTGTAGTTGACCGTGTGCGGGGGCACCTCGATCTGGATGTAGCCGCCCGCCTTGAAGGCGACTTCCTCTCCCTCGGGCAGCTCCAACACCAGTTCCTTGATGAACGTGGCGACATTGTTATTGGAGCGAACCTTGCATTGCCATTTCTTCGTTTCGAAGACCTCGGGCGGCACTTCGATTTTCATGTCTTGCTTCACCGCCACCTGGCAGCTTAGGCGATAGCCCTCCTTGGCCTCGCGGCGGTTGATATGGGCTTTCTCGGTCGGCAGAATATCGCCTCCCCCTTCGAGCACCTTGACCACGCACAGCGCGCAGGTGCCGCCCCCGCCGCAGGCGCTGCCCACGAAGATGCCGTTATCCGACAAGGCGCCCAGCAGCTTACCGCCAGCGGGCACGTCGAATTCCTTCTGCTCGTTGACGCTTAAATGGATCTTGCCGCTGGCGACCAGCTTGCTTTTGGCGATCAAGATGACCACCACCAGCGACAGCACGACGGTGGTGAACATGGCGACGCCGAGGATGATTTCGTTCATAGCGAGTGAGTGTGGTGTGCGAGATGCAATTTTGGAAAACAGGAATCGGCAATGATCCCGAGCTAAATCCCCCCGAACGACATGAACGCCAGGGCCATCAGTCCGACGGTAATGAACGTGATGCCGAGACCGCGCAGTCCGGGTGGAACGTCGCTGTACTTCATCTTTTCTCGAATGCCGGCCAAGGCGGCGATTGCCAAGGCCCAGCCGACGCCGCTGCCTAAACCGAACGTGACGCTTTCGGCGAAGTTGTAGTCGCGTTGCACCATGAACAGCGAACCACCCAGGATGGCGCAGTTGACGGTGATCAGCGGCAGGAAGATGCCCAAGGCGTTGTACAGCGGCGGAAAGTAGCGGTCGAGCGTCATCTCTAGGATCTGCACCATGGCCGCAATCACGCCGATATAACTGATCAAGCCGAGAAAGCTGAGATCGACCGTGGCGTATTGCGGGCCGAGCCAGGAGAGCGCTCCCTCGCGGAGCAGATGCTGATAGATGAGGTTGTTGGCCGGAATCGTGATGCCCATAATCACGATTACCGCCACGCCGAGTCCCAGGGCCGTTTTCACGTTCTGGGAAACGGCCAGGAATGTACACATGCCGAGAAAGAAGGCCAGCGCCAGGTTCTCGACGAAGATCGCCTTGAGAAAAATACTGAGATGAAGTTCCAGCATGACTTTAATCCTCGTCTTCAATTTGCTCGGGCCGGATCGTGCGGATGCCCCAGATCAATAGGCCAATGATGAAGAATGCACTGGGGGGCAGGAGCATTAGGCCGTTGGCCGGATACCAGCCGGTGGTCGAACCGCCGCCGGCCGTTTCGAAGGTATCGGTCGTTAGCGGCATGATGGTGTAGCCCCACAACTTGCCGGCGCCGAACAGCTCGCGGAAGAATCCGACAATGATCAGGATCACGCCGTAGCCCAGCGCGTTGCCCAGGCCGTCGAGCATGCTCAGTCCGACGGGGTTCTTCATGGCGAACGCCTCGGCGCGGCCCATGATGATGCAATTGGTAATGATCAGCCCGACAAATACTGACAGCCGTTTACTGATGTCGAACGCATAGGCGGTAAGGAATTGATCGACCACAATCACCAGCGATGCGATAATCGTCATCTGGACGATAATCCGGATGCTGCTGGGGATGTAATTGCGAATCAGGCTCACTGCGCCGTTGGAGCAGATGGCAACGAAGATCACCGCCAACGCCATCACCACCGACGTGTTCAATTGCGTGGTGACCGCCAGCGCCGAGCATATACCGAGCACCTGCAGCGCGATCGGATTGTTGTTCAGCACTGGATCGAACAGCACCTTCAGCGGCTTCGACTTAGCCATCAGTTCCTCCCGCGGCGTTCTGCCGTTGCTTTGCGATGAATGGCTCGAAACCTTCCGGTCCGAACCAGTAGTCCAAGGTATCGGTCACGCCGTTGGCGGTGATGGTGGCTCCGGAAAGCCCGTCGATCTTGTCATCCGCACCATCCGGGGCGCTTCCCTTGATCACTTCCAGTTGCACGTCGCCGCCGGGGCCGTAAAGCTGTTTGCCGCGCCAGCTTGCTTGCCACCGGGAATTGTTGATTTCGCCGCCCAGTCCCGGCGTTTCGCCGTCTTGGTAATAGGTGATGCCTCGTACGGTGGTGAGATCTTTGTCAAGCGCGAGATAGCCGTACATGGTCGACCACAGGCCGTTGCCGTAAATCGGGAAAATGTACTGCTGAACCTCGCCTCCTTCCATCACCTCAAACACAAAGTTGTATTTCGCCCGAGTCAGGATGCCGGGCAGCGCCCCGGCGGGGATTTTCTTATTCAATCGGGTGTTTTTGGCCGCCTTGACCGGGTCGTAGGTCGCTGGGTCGATATTCTCTGCCTCAAGAACCTCCTCGGGCACCGGCTCGCCGGTGTCGAGGTCGATCAGCACCCGGCGAACCGTTTCAAACTTCTCTTCAATCTCGTCCTTCGCGTCTCCCGCCTCGTAGAGTCCGCCGGCGATCAGCACGTTCTTCTTCTGGTCCAGTTCGCGGTTGGCCCGCTGCGTGGGACGCAGACCGACGGCGGTGCCGGCCACCACCACCGAGCAAACCACGCACAATATGAGTGCGATCAGAATTGTCCCCGCAGCCGAATCACGAGTTACCATAGCGAGCCATCCTGCGCTTGATGTTGGCTTGAACGACAAAATAATCGATCAGCGGGGCGAACACGTTGCCAAATAGAATCGCCAGCATGATCCCTTCGGGAAACGCCGGATTGACGACCCGGATCAGGATCGTCATCGCGCCGATCAACAGTCCGTAAATCCACTTGCCCGCGTCGGTCATCGAGGCCGATACCGGATCGGTCGCCATGAACACGGTGCCGAAGGCAAAGCCGCCGACCACCAACTGCCACCAAGGGGGCAACAGCCAAATGCCTGCGCCGGCGGTGGCGGGTTCGGAAAAGTGCCACAGCAATGTGGAAAAGGCGAGCGCCCCGATCGTCACTCCCGCCATGATCCGCCAACTGCCGATGCCGGTGGCAATCAGGATCACGGCCCCAATCAGGCAGGCCGCCACCGAGGTCTCCCCCATCGATCCTTGGATGGTTCCCCAAAAGGCGTCCC
The DNA here is from genome assembly GCA_040878585.1 of Pirellulales bacterium. GTDB lineage: Bacteria > Planctomycetota > Planctomycetia > Pirellulales > UBA7805 > JBBDLY01. The sequence goes on along the minus strand of JBBDLY010000489.1, from coordinate 7,180 downwards.
ACCAGGTGACGCCCAGCCCGCCGGCCGTGACGGCGTCGGTCACCGGGGCCAGTTTGTCGGCGGCGTTGCTGGTGGCCAGTTCGCCGAGTACGGTGGCGCCGCTATAACCGTCGACCGCCGTCCAAACTGTGTTGCCGGTGATGTCGCTGGGATGGGCGAAGTACAAATAGGCCCGCGCCGTCAGCGCGGGATTAAGAAAGTTCTTGCCCGTGCCGCCGAAGATTTCCTTGCCGATCACCACGCCAAATGCTATGCCGGTGGCGACCTGCCACAGCGGAATCGTCGGCGGCAAGGTCAGCGGAAACAGCATGCCGGTAACCAGGAAACCTTCATTGATGTCGTGTCGGCGGACAATGCAAAAGATGACTTCGCAAATACCTCCGACCGTCATGCAGACAATATAGACGGGCAGAAAGTAGAGTCCGCCCAATACGATGTTGCCCAAGAAACTTGCGGGGTCGAAGCTGAAACCGAGCGATTCGTAGATGTTGGCCCGCCACGGCGAGGAGAGCGTGACGACGTCGGGATCGTTGGCGATTTGCAGGTTGGCCTGATAGCCGGTGTTCCAGAAAGCCATGAAGATCGCGGGAATCAACGCCACGATCACGATGCTCATCATCCGCTTCAGGTCGATCGCGTCGCGGATGTGCGTGGGGCGCGTGGTTGCTTCGCCCGGCGTGTAGAGAAACGTATCGGCCGCCTCATACAGCGGGTAGAGCTTTTCGTACTTGCCCCCGGTGTGAAACTGGGGACCAAGCTTGTCGAGCATGTTGCGCAAAGGCTTCATTAGCGTCGTTAACCCTCTCGCTCGATAGTGGATAAATTCTCTCGCAGCAGATCGCCATACTCGTACTTGCCGGGGCAAACGAACGTGCAGAGCGCCACGTCCTCTTCGTCCAGCTCCAGCGCGCCCAACAGTTGGGCCTGCTCGGTGTCGTGGGTGATGAGCGATCGCAGCAGTTGGGTCGGCAGGATGTCGAGCGGCATCACCTTCTCGTAACTGCCGATCGGCACCATCGCTCGCCGGCTGCCGCCTAGCGAGGTGGTAATATTAAACCTTTTGCCTGGCAACAGCGAGGAGGCAAACAGCCGCGTGATGGAAAACTTATTGGCCCCCGGCATTTGCCAACCGAGGAACTCGCGTTGGCGACCTTCCTCCAAGGCGGAGATTTGCACGTGATAGCGGCCTAGGTAGTCGGTCGGCGGCGCCGCGGTGCGGCCGGCCAGCACCGATCCGGAAACAACCCGCACGTCGTCGCCTGTCAGTTGGCCTGCCAGCAATTCCGTGATCGACGCTCCCACCTGGGTGCGAATGATCCGCGGTTGCGTCACTGCCGGACCGGCGATCGAGACGACGCGGTGCATCCACAAGCGACCGGTCGTAAACAGTTTGCCGATGGCGATCACGTCTTGATAGCCAATGTACCACACTTGCTTTCGCGGCCCGACTGGATCGAGAAAATGGATGTGGGTGCCAGGCAAACCGGCTGGATGCGGTCCGGCGAACTCATGCTGCCGAACGCGGTCGACGCCGCCACCTGGAATGACGGCGGCGGGCGCCTTGCAAACGTAAATCGCTCCCTCGGTCAGACGGCTGAGCACTCGCAGCCCGAACTCGAAGTCGGCTTCGTGCTCCGCGATCACCAGTTGGGGATCGACCGCCAAGGGATGCGTGTCCATGGCGGTTACGAAAATCGAGTGCGGCGCGTGCAGCGGATGGGCGACCTTGCTAAAGGGCCGCTCTCGCAGAGCAGTCCACAGGCCCGACTCCAGCAGGTTGTTTTTGACGTCGTCGCGGGCGAGCGTCGCCAGATTTCGGTCGCCGAAGGTCGGAAACGTCAGTTGCTCGTCGTCGCCGGTCTGTTCAATCACCACCGACAAGAACCTGCGCTTCTCGCCACGGTTAATCTCCACGACCCGGCCGCTGGCCGGCGCCGTGTAGCGGACTCCCTCGATCTTCTTATCGGTGAAGAGCACTTGGCCCAGTTTGACGTCGTCCCCTTCGACAACCTCCATCGTGGGTTTCATGCCGACGTAGTCGGCGGCCACCAGCGCGACCCGCTTGACCGGTACTCGGTCGCCGATTTTCTGTTCCGGCGCGCCGAGAATCGGGATGTCCAATCCGCGTTTAATCGTAATCATATTTCAGCAGCCTCGACTGCCGCGGCAGGCCGGAGGTTCAAGGTCGGAAGTGGTTGCAGGGCAGGGGAGTCGTGTATTGTGAATTTTTTCACGATCCTGTCTACGTCAATCAACAAACATTCGCAGTTTTCTTTGCTCCGAACCGAAGATTCGCAGGCATGCGGTACCGGCGACGGAGACACGGACGCCGAGGCGACAGGGGCCGCGCGGAAGCAAACAATATTATTGAAATGATACACTTGCCGGTGATCGTTGCAACCGCTCTCGACCGCCAATCTTGCCTATTGCAACTGCTTGGACACTTTGCGAGAGATCATCCGCGGCATCAGCCGGCTGCTGTGGGCCAGCAGCCAGTTTCCGAACCCGGCGATTACGATCGCCTTGTTCTTGCGAAAGCCGCGAAAACCGATGCGCGCCACGCTGGCCGCCGACATCGGCGCAAACTTAAACAATGGCTTGTCTTCCATGTCGGCCACTTTGCCAAACTCGGTAGTCGTCGGGCCGGGGCAGAGGCAGGAGACCGCTACGCGGGTATCCGACAATTCCTCGTGAATCGCTTCGGAAAGCGACAGAACAAACGCCTTGGACGCGTAATATAAGCCCATTTTCGGCCCCGCCTGGAACGACGCGGTCGAGGCCACGTTCAGGACGCCTCCCCGATTCCGTTCAACCATGGCAGGCAGAAACAGCCGGGTCAATTGTGTCAGTGCCGCTATATTGAGGGAGACCATATCCATTTGCCGCTGCAAATCCAACGCGTGGAACTTGCCATTCAGCCCGAATCCGGCGTTGTTGACGAGTACATCGACTTCAACCCCCTCCCGCTGCAAGTCGTCGAACAGTGCTTGCCGATCTTCCGCGACAACGAGATCTGCCGGCATGACCCGAACCTCGACCCCGTAGGCCTCGCGCAACTCGGCCGCCAATTCTTCCAGCCGCTCCCTGCGGCGGGCGACAAGGATCAGGTCGGACTTATCCTTGGCAAAGCAGCGAGCCAGCTCCACGCCAATGCCGGCGGAAGCCCCCGTGACAAGCACCCGTTCGGTTCTCATCTGATTTTGTCCTAAAGAGTGAGACAATTCTGGCAGCCAGTGCCCTAGATTAGCCGAATTGGCGACGATCGGCGACGCATTCGGCGTTATTATTTGCGATGGCGTTACTTGTACAGCAAATTCAAGTATGCTTAAATGACGATACAGATATTGAGACTCTGTCTCGATTTCGCCCTCAAGGCTCGATCATAAGGCGCCGCAAGTTGATTTCCGCTTCCCAGTCACATCCGCCCATGCCGCTGGAAATGCTTCGCGCCGGCGAGCTCGCCACGGTGTGCGACATCGACGGCAACGAGCAGTGGGTCGCTCGACTGGATGAAATGGGCCTCCGCGCCGGGACGGAGATTCGCATGATTCGCCCCGGCTCGCCTTGCATTGTCGCTTTCGAGAACCACCGGCTCAGCCTCCGCGGCGAGGAATGCGGTTCGGTCATGGTACAGGTTTTGTCTCGTTAAGTTCGCTCACAATTGTGGACCCAACGCCCATGACGACCCTCGATTCGCTGAAGCAGGGCGATTCAGCTCGAGTGGTCGACGTCGCCGGCGACGATGGCATCGCAATGCGGCTAATGGAGATGGGCGTGACCGAAGGGGAACTGGTCACGGTCCTCGGATTCGCGCCGCTGGGCGACCCGATGGAGCTGCGGATTCGCGGCTACCATCTCAGTTTGCGTGCCAGCGAGGCGCGTCGCGTTCAGATTGACCCCGTTTAACCTTTCTGTCACCGATTAGCAAACTCCCGCCCGTTCTGGTGCCATGTCGACCCTGCAGAAAAAATCCGCTCACCCGCCCGTCGCCGGGCCGCTGAAGGTTGCGATGATCGGCAACCCCAACACGGGCAAAAGCACGTTGTTCAACGCGCTGGCCGGCATGCATTCACGCGTCGGTAATTTCCCCGGTTGCACCGTGGAGAAGAAGATCGGCCGCGTCCGTTGGGAAGGCCGCCGCGTCGAACTAATCGATCTGCCCGGCACCTACAGCCTGTCGCCGCGGTCGTTGGATGAATTGGTATCGGTCGAGGTGCTGCTCGGTCGCCAGAAGGAGATCGGCGCGATCGACGGCGTGGTCTGCATCGTCGACGCCTCGAACCTGGAGCGCAATCTGTATCTGGTCAGCCAGGTGTTCGATCTCGGCTTGCCCACGGTGGTGGTGCTCAACATGGCCGACGTGGCCGCCGCCCGCGGCAATCAGATCAATGAGCAGAAACTCTCCGAGAAGTTGGGCGTGCCGGTCATCAAGACCGAAGCCCACCGCCGCCGCGGACTCGACGCGGTGCGCGAGGCGATTCTGCATGTGTCCGATCTGCCGCCGGCGGAGCGGCCGAAGCTCTATCCGGCGGAGTTCTACGCCGCCGTCGAACGGGTGCAAGCGGAGTTGGCCGGTTGGAACGGTCAGCCGATGCCCAACTATCTGGTCGAACGGATGGTGATGGACGTCGGCGGAGAGATCGAGATGGAACTTGTCGCCCGACATCCTCAGAAACTGGCACCGTTGTTGAAGCAAGTTCGCCAGGAGCTGCGCGAAGGGGACTGCCGCATTCCCGGCGTCGAGGCGCGGGTTCGCTATGCCTGGGCGCGCGAAATGCTCGACGGTGCAATCGAGCGGCCCGCCGAGACCGTCGCCACGATCAGCGATAAGATCGACCGACTGTTGACCAGCCGCTTTGTCGGGCTGCTGATGTTTGCGGCGATCATGTTCGTTGTGTTCATGTCGATCTTCGCCTGGGCCGAGCCGCTGATGGGTTACTTCGAGGGGGCGCAGGAATGGGCCGCCGGGCTGGTCACGGCCAACATGGCGCCGGGTGCGCTGCGGAGCCTCATCGTCGACGGCGTAATCGCCGGCGTCGGCGGCGTGCTGGTCTTCCTGCCGCAGATCGCGCTGCTGTTCTTGTTCATCGCGATTCTGGAAGACTGCGGCTACATGGCGCGGGCGGCGTTCCTCATGGACAAGCTGATGAGCCGCGTCGGCCTCAGCGGAAAGTCGTTCGTGCCGCTGATGTCGTCGTTCGCCTGCGCCATCCCCGGCGTGATGGCCACCCGCGTGATCGAGAACCGCCGCGACCGGATGGTCACCATCCTGGTCGCTCCGCTGATGAGCTGCTCGGCGCGGCTGCCGGTCTACATCCTGATGATTGCCCTGTTCCTGCCGCAGGAGGCAGTCTGGAAGAAGGGCGGGGTGATGTTCGCCATGTATTCGCTGGGCGTGATCGTGGCGATCGGCGTGGCGTGGCTGCTGCGCAAAACGCTGTTCAAGGGGGAGACGCCGCCGTTCGTGATGGAACTGCCCAGTTACAAACTGCCGAGCGTGCGGATGGTCGCCCATCGGGTGTACGACCGCTCCAAAGCGTTTGTGACCCGCGCCGGCACGCTGATCTTCGCGACGACGATTGTGGTCTGGGCGGCGCTGTATTTCCCCGGAGATCATACAGAGGAACACGCACTGCAAGCGAAGATTGAAAGTATCGAAGCTGACATCGACGAGCCGTTGACTGCTGCCGAAAAGCAACTGGGGCAGTTGGTCACGAGGCGCGACGGCTACCAAATACTACTTGCCAAAGACGTTCGCGATGATAAGAAGGCGGCAGTTCACAAGGCGCTGGAGAAAGAATTCAAGGAGGCTGTGCCCACAGACGAAGCCGCCTTGGCCGAGGATGTCGCCGAACTTGATGTTGCGATCGCCGTAGTGGAGGCGGAAATCGCCTCGCTCCAAGCAAGGCTGGAGCCGTTGCATGAGCAGAAAAACGCAGTCTCGGCGCGGTTGATTGAATCCAGCCTGCTCGGTCGCCTGGGGCATACGATCGAGCCGGCCGTCCGCCCGCTCGGCTGGGACTGGAAGATCGGCGTCGGAGCGATCGCCTCGTTCCCGGCGCGGGAGGTGATTATTGCCACGCTCGGAACCATCTACAGCCTCGGCGGCGACGTCGACGAAGAAGACGAGAGCCTGCGGGCAACAATGGCCGCGGCCACTTGGCCCGACGGTCGGCCGGTGTATACGATTCCGGTGCTGTTCTCGGTGATGGTGTTCTTCGCCCTGTGCGCCCAATGCGCCGCGACGCTGATGGTCATCAAGCGAGAAACCAACAGTTGGCGCTGGCCGGCGTTCACGTTCGTCTACATGACCGCGCTGGCCTACATCGCCGCCCTGCTCACCTACCAAATCGGCAGCATGATCGTATAGGTAGCATGGGCCGCTGGCCCGTGCGTGAAAGAGATTCGCAAACGCAATGTCGCTCGACCCGCAAACCATCGCCGCCCTAGCCATCGCAACCGCCGCGACGGTCTATCTTGGCCGTCGCAGTTGGAACCTGTTCGCCAAACAAACCGGCGGCTGCGGGTCGTGCGCATCGGGCTGCGGCAGCAGCCAGAGCGAGGAACTGGTGCAGTTGCAGAACGGGCCGAGAGACTCGTCTCGTTGCGAATAAAGCAGGAGATAGTGGCGATGAAAACGGCGATGGCAGGTTGTTTACTAGGCCTTGCAGTCGGTGACTCGCTCGGCGCCCATTTCGAGGGGCAATCGCCCGAGGCGATCTCATCCCGTTTCAAGACCATCGACGACGTGATCGCGCGCGTGGTCAGCCATCTCTACTACACCGACGATACCCAAATGGCGATTGGTGTGGCAGAGACGCTGGCCGAATGCGGGGAGATCGATGAAAGCGTACTCTGCCGACAGTTCGTTACCAATTATGATCCCTCTCGCGGTTACGGCATGGGAGCCAGGGTGGTCTTGGAGGCGATGCAACTTGGTCGCGACTATCAAGCCGTCGCGGCAAATTACTTTCCGGGCGGTTCGTTTGGTAATGGAGCGGCGATGCGAGTGGCGCCGGTGGGAGTATTTTTTCAGCACGATCAAGGGAAGTTGCTCGATAACGCCGAACGGCAATCGCTTCCGACACACGTACATCCACTCGGCATTGACGGAGCACGGCTAGTCCGTACTTTTTGCGGCCTTGGCGGTGGTTTTTGGTGTTGGTATCGGGGGAAATGC
>JBBDLY010000488.1:0-2009 GCA_040878585.1 Pirellulales bacterium | reverse complement strand
TGTTTCTGCGCCATCTGCGGACGCCCCAGCGTGGTTGTCCGCAGATGACGCGGATGCTCGCAGATAGTGTCAGTCGTTCCGATTTCCAGGTTACGAAATCCGCTTGGGCGTCGGCAATTCGATGGTGAATTGCGTGCCGCGGCCGACTTCGCTTTGGACGTTGATCACCCCTTGGTGGGCTTCGATGATTCGCCGGGTGGTCGGCAGACCGAGGCCGCTGCCGCCCGGCTTGGTGGAGAAGAACGTCGTAAACGCCTGCGACAAGATGCGGCCGTCCATGCCGCAGCCGGTGTCGATCAGATCGAGCGCCACGCCGCTCTTGGTGCCGCGCGAGCGGACGACCAACTGCCCCCCCTCGGGCATCGCCTGCTGGGCGTTGAGCACCAGATTCAACAACGCCGCGTGCATCGTCTCTTGATCGATCAGCACGCTCGGCAAGTCCGGATCGAGGAACCGCAGCACCTCGATCCCGCACTCAAGGGCCTTCGGCTCGAAAAAGTCGAGCACTCGCACCAGCAGGTCGTTGAGGTTCGCCGGCTGCAAGTTCATATTCCGCAGCCGCGAGTAATTGAGAAAGTCGTCGAGCAGGTTCTGCAGCCGCACGCACTCGCGTTGCATCACCTCGATCTTCTGCTTGGCGCGCCGCTCGCGCGGCGTTTCGGCGTCGTGAAAATCCTCCGCCATCAGTTCCATGTTGAGACGGATGGTCGACAGCGGATTCTTGATCTCGTGCGCCAACGACCCGACCAGCGCGGAGACCTCGGTATACTGCTCCAGCAGCCGCAGGTAGTCGTCCTCGGTGTGAGGCTCAAACGTTGAGGGGCGATAATCGACGTCGATCATGGCGACTCGGACGGCTGAATGGAGAGTCCGCGCGGCAGTGTTGGCAAAAACAGTGTTGGCAAAAACAGTGTTGGCAAAAACAGTGTTGGCAATACACCGTTGGCAAGGCAGTGTTCAGCAAACTCGGAACGCCGATTGTACTCCGCTTCCTGCCGCCTTAGCATCGTGCGGAAGATCAATGTCGTTTGTTGGGTTCTGCTATGTAATTCCATTGTGGCAGAAGGTCAGTCGTAGTTGATCCGCAATGGCTGCTTCAGCCCAGCACGGCAAGCGGTCCGCAGATTACGCCGATGTTCGCAGATTCGTGTTGGTGTAATGTTATCTGCGAACATCTGCGCCATCTGCGGATGCCAACAGGGGCAGCAGGTTGCCCAACGTCGGGCCGCCTTTCTCCGCAAGCGGTCCGCAGATTACGCCGATACTCGCAGATTGGTTTGGTGTAATTTTATCTGCGAACATCTGCGCCATCTGCGGATGCCCAAGCCGGATCTACTCTGCTTCCGCTTCGCCGTCGCCATTGGCTTCGGCCATGGCGGCCTTGCGGCTAAGCTTGACGCGGTCCTGCTCGTCGACGGCGATGACCTTGACGTCCATCAGGTCGCCAACCTTGCACACGTCTCCCACGCTGCTGACGTACTCGTTGGACAGCTCGCTGATATGGCACAGTCCGTCGCGGCCCGGCAGGATTTCGACGAACGCGCCGAAGTCCTTCACGCTGGTCACGCGGCCGTGGTAGATGCGGCCGACCTGCACGCTGGCGGTGAGCGCCTCGACTTGGTTGAGCGCCTTGTTGGCGCCTTCGGCGTCGTGGCTGGCGATGGTCACCTTGCCGGTATCGTCGACTTCAATCACCGTGCCGGTGCTTTCCTGCAAGGCGCGAATGTTCTTGCCGCCGGGGCCGATCAGCATGCCGATCTTTTCCGGATGGATGTGCGTGACCAACAGCCGCGGCGCCCACTGCGAGGTTGCGTCGCGGGGACGCGACACGACCGACAGCATGGTCCGCAGGATTTCGATTCGCGCTTCGCGGGCTTGCGTGAGCGTGGCCCGGATAATCTCCTCGCTGACGCCGTTGATCTTCAGATCGAGTTGGATGCCGGTGATGCCGTTTTGCGTGCCGGCGATCTTGAAGTCCATGTCGCCGAAATGATCCTCGTCGCCGAGGA
>JBBDLY010000487.1:0-2016 GCA_040878585.1 Pirellulales bacterium | reverse complement strand
CATTCACCAGCCAGACAAGCTGGCTGGGGTCTCGATTTGTGGGTAATGACAAGGCATGGCACCCAACCCAATTATCAAATCGTGACAATGTACTAGAATGAAAGTGAACGCTGGACGGCTCGCGCGGGTCGCTGTACCAGGGATTTAAGGGTGGCTAGCAATTAAATGAGACCGGAATTTTGAACAGAAGAGAACAGAGATAACAAAGGGAAGGTTTCTCCGTTGTCTCGTTTTCCCTCAGTTTACTCCACGGAATTTGATCTTAGGTACGCCGGTATCTCATTCGCTGTTCCAGGTATTTTGCCCTGGGGTGATTCGTCGCGTCCACCTGTATCAACGCCTAGCCGTACGTGACAGGGGATTCATTTTACAATTTGTAGTGCATTTTCAGGCAACAGAGCGGATCAGAGTCAACAGAGAATGAATTCCTTTGTTTTCTCCGTTTCCTCCTGTTCCAACTGTTCTGGCAGCCCCTTAAAGACTTGGATCGTTTTGTTCTCCCAACCTTCCGACGAAGCCCGCTTATGATCGCGATTATCGACTACCAGATGGGCAACCTCCGCAGCGTGCAGAAGGGGTTCGAGAAGGTGGGGCGCGAGGCCGTAATCACCAGCGATCCGGCGGTGTTGGCCGACGCGGCGAAGATCGTGCTGCCGGGCGTCGGCGCGTTCGAGGACGCCATTCGCGAGCTGCGCGAGCGGAAGCTGATCGATCCGATTTATGCGGCAGTGGATAGCGGCAAGCCATTTTTGGGCATCTGTCTCGGTTTGCAGTTGTTGTTCGATCGCAGCTATGAGCATGGCGAGCACGAAGGACTGGGCATCTTGTCGGGCGAGGTTGTGCCGTTTGAGTTGCCGCAGGAGTTGAAAGTGCCCCACATGGGATGGAACCAACTCGTCATGCGGCACAAGCCGCCGCTGCTGGAGGGACTCGACGACGGCGTCTACTGCTACTTCGTCCACTCCTATTACGTCAAGCCGAGCGACGCGGATGTGATCGCCACGGAGACCAACTACGGGCACGATTTCTGCTCGATGATCTGGCGCGACAATCTGTACGCCACGCAATTCCATCCCGAGAAGAGCCAGCGCGACGGATTGCGGATTCTGCAAAACTTCGCGGAACTGTAGAACGGGCGCGGGGTGCGCCAAAGGAGATGCTCTGGGTGACGTTGCATTACCCTGCCAGCGGACGCGAGACGGAAACGAATGAATGACGAATGTCGAAATCCGAATGACGAATCACGAATTACGAATGACCAACGATGGCGGTCCCTTCAGCAGTCGGAAAGATCAGTCAAGAAAGTGAACCACGAAGTTCCTCATTCGACATTCTGGTTTCGTTCGTCATTCGTGCTTCGACATTCGTCATTCTGACTGCCTATTGGAACCAATCCACATCAAGTGTCGATTCCCGGATACGTCGTTTTGCGCAGCCCCGCCCAACCGACTGCTTGAAAACCGGCGGCTGCTGTGGGATATTCATGGTTTCCAGGCGATGAATCTCCTCGTCTCAAGAAATGCACCACTTGGCAGCGAGTCGCTTATGCAGATCTGGCCAGCTATTGACCTGCGCGGCGGCAAGTGCGTGCGCTTGCAACAGGGAGACTACCAGCGGGAGACGATATACCACGACGACCCGGCCGCCATGGCCCGGCATTGGGTGGACCATGGCGCCCAGTACCTGCATCTGGTCGATCTCGACGGCGCCCGCGACGGCAAGCCGGCCAATCTGGCCGCGGTCGGCGCGATTGTCGCGGCCGTCGACATCCCTTGCGAGCTGGGAGGCGGCATTCGTAGCGAGCAGGCGATTGGCGAATTGCTCGACCTGGGAATGTCGCGCCTGGTGATCGGCACCTTGGCGATCAAGGAGCCTGACTGGTTCAAGCAGATGTGCCGAAAATACCCTGATCGGCTGGTCCTGGGCATCGACGCCCGCGACGGCCTGGTCGCCACCGACGGCTGGCTGGAAACGAGTTCATTACGGGCGGTTGATCTGGCGGCCCAGTTCGACGAC
>JBBDLY010000486.1:0-2021 GCA_040878585.1 Pirellulales bacterium | reverse complement strand
ACTAGCGTGCCGTTTCGAAGTTGAAGTTCTCGAACATGCTGGGCAGCTCGCTTGAATCGAGAAAGCCGAGCAGGCCGCGGCAGCGTTGCGGCTGCTGGAGCTTGCGAACCGCCTTGGCCTCGATCTGCCGGACCCGTTCCCGTGTGACCGAGAATATCTGTCCCACTTCTTCCAGGGTGTAGGAGTAGCCGTCTGCCAGGCCGTATCGCAATCGCAAGATCTCCCGTTCGCGATGCGTCAGCTCTTGTAGGCAATCCTCGATCCGCTGCTTGAGGGCCTGCTGGTTCGAGTCGTACAACGGGTCGTCGCTGCGATGGTCTTCCAAGAACTCGCCGAAAAAGCTGTCTTCGTGGTCCCCAACCGGCTGATCCAGCGACAGCGGATGGCGGCTCATCTTCATGATCACGCGGGCGTCCTCGATCGACAGGCCGGCGCGGGTGGCGGTCTCCTCGACGGTCGGTTCGCGGCCTAGTTCCTGCACCAGATCGCGGAGCACCGTGCGGACCTTCGTCATCGCGTCGATCATATGCACCGGCACGCGAATGGTGCGGCTTTGATCGGCGATCGCTCGGGTGATCGCCTGGCGAATCCACCAGGTGGCATAGGTGCTGAACTTGTAGCCGCGCTGGTGCTCGAACTTCTCCACCGCCCGCATCAGGCCGGTGTTGCCCTCCTGGATCAGATCGAGAAAGCTCAATCCACGATGGCGGTACTTCTTGGCGATCGAGACCACCAGCCGCAGGTTGCCGGCCGACAGCACCCGCTTGGCGGCGTCGTAGCGGCGCTGGCATTGCTGGGTGCGGCCGATGCGGCGAGCCAGCGTGCTGGGCGTTTCCAGCGTCGAACGCATTAAGTAGCGGAGTTCGGCCCGCAGCTCTTCCTCGTTGAGAATGCGGCTGCCGTGCTCTTCAACTTCTTTCAGTTGGGCCAACAGGGTCGTCATCCGTTCGGAGATTTGGCAGAGCGTGTCGAACACCGGCTTGAGCTTGCCCGCCCGCAGATTCGATTCCTCGACAAGGCGCACCGCTTTGTTGCGGCGGCGGACCAGGCGTCGATACGCCGCGCGGCGTTCGCTCATCGGCCGGCTCTTGCTGACCATAATCAGAAAGTCGTGGCGATTGGCTTGCAGCAAATGCTCCAGCGTGCGGAGGTTCGGCGTCAGCCGTTTCATGATCCGCTTCTTCTCCCCCGTGTTGGTGACCGACACCTCGATCGTGCGGTCGATCCGCAGTTCACCGTCGCGGACCTTCTTCAACAAGCTCACGGCGCCTTGCAGCATGTAATCGGTCGCGAGCATGTTGCAGCGGAAGCCGGCCTGCGATTTTTCGATCTGCTTGGCGGCCTCGACTTCCTCGTCGCGGGACAGCATCGGGATCTCGCCCATCTGCATCAGGTACATCCGCACCGGGTCTTCGGTAGAGACCACCGAGCCGCCACCGCCACGGCGGCGACCGTCGGCCTCGACGAACTCATCGTCGTCGTCTGCTTCGACTTCCGCTTCCAGGTCGTCGTCCACGGCTACCACGCGATCGTCCTCCTCATGGTCGTGAAAGAACGCATCCGTCCCCTTCGTGCGGGCGGCTTGCTTTGATGGCGATTGACGGGGGGTGCTCGTCTTGGCGTTGCTCTTGGACATCGGGGACTCCTCGGTGGATGCTCGGCAATCAGTATTGTTCGGGGTCGGCAGCATTGCGGCGATGAACCGTTTTCGCATTTCCAGTGCCAGCGGCACGAATCAAGAGCCTTGAATGCGTTTTAACTTGTTTAATATCAATGCGTTACAGAATAACACCCGGTATCGATGGCGATCGACCGCCACCGGCAATGTTGCTTGTGGTCACCGTCGCGGTGCTGCACGTGTTGACTGAATGCAACGCCGCGGGGAGAGCGTTCAGCGTTCAGCGTTCAGCGTTCAGCCAGAATAGGTGTGGTCTTCTTAATTGTCCGCAGCTCCCTGATCCCTGATCCTTGCCATTACCCACAAATCGAGACCCCAGCCAGCTTGTCTGGCTGGTGAATGA
>JBBDLY010000485.1:0-2026 GCA_040878585.1 Pirellulales bacterium | reverse complement strand
GCCCTCCCTAGGGTTTGTGGCACGTCAGCTTCTTCAAGCGTAGCAGAGTAGGGCGAAATCGCGAAACATCGGAATACCCACGTCTATAAGCTGATTGCTACGGCACCGGCGTCGCTTCGCGGTTTTCATCTAGCCGGTCTTGCGGATCGAGTTCCGATTCCTCGTCGCGCTCGAAGGCGTTTTCGCGCTGCTCGAAGTCGTCTTCCTGCCGCGCCACGTCTTGGTCCAGTCGCGGCGTCGCCTCGCGGAACTGGTCGTCGGCGTCCGATTCACCGGGGCCGGCGCTGGTGTCGGGATCGAGGTCGTCCGCCGCGATCACCTCGCCGCCCCCTTTGGTGAACATCGCCAGCAAGGTCTGCGGTGCGATATCCTTGCTCAAGCGGCGGACGGAGCCGTCCGCGAAACCGACCACGAACATGCCGTCGTCGTGAATCTTCAACCCCGCCGTGGGATGGTTGGGATCCGGCGTCCAATCGGCCGGCTTGGCCCACGGCACGGCATGCTCGGCGTCGACCTCCACCAGCACGATCGTGTTCGACATGCCGTCGCGAATGCCAGCGAAGGTGTTCTTCTCGCTGGCGTCGATCACACTGTCCTCGGCGACCACCGCCAGGATGTTGCTCATGCCCGGCGGAACGTCATCGCTGGTACGGAACACCGCCAAGGACGTCTCTGAGAGCGCCTTATTCGCGTCGCTATCCCATTTTTGCTCCTTGTTGAATTCCTCGGAGAGGTTGGCCTGCTCCAGGAACGGAAGCATCGCCACCCGCCAACTGTACAGTGGCTCGCCGTCCTCGCTGTGGACCGCCTGCGCGGGGAGTTGTTGAAGCACCGCGGCATGGTTGTGCAACGCCATCATCACCTGCCTGACGCTGTTCAGCGGCCGCATCCGCTCTTCAGCTTGCTTGGCGGTCTCGACGGCCTGGTCGCGCAACTCGGCCAGCTTTTCGTTGAAGCCTTCCGGCCGGGGCAACGTGAAGGTCACCAGTTTACCGTCGGACTCGAACTTCGCGGTTTTAACCATCTGCTCGGCCATGGCGATCGCCGGCAATAGAACCTCTTCGGCTTCGGCGGGCACCTGCCGCTGCCCCTCGGCGAGGAATGTCTCGCCCAGTATCAGCATCGCTTCCAGCGTGCTCTTGGCTTCCTGGGCCGATTGCTCGCTGGCGCCCACCAACTTGCCCTTGAGCAGATCGCCGCGGGTGAGGTTCAGATGCAACTCGATCGTGTCGAGCTTGTCGATCAGCGCCAGCAGCGGCTTGATCGGTGGCGGTATCTGATCGCCCGCTTGCTGCGTCATCGCCTTGACGGTCGGCCGCGCCTGCTCGGCGGCAACCAGCAGCGTGACGTCGCTGGAGAAATCGGCCTCGGCGGCCAGCTTGCCCAGCGCGGTTGCGGCGCCGGCACGGTCAAGCATCGGCTTGAGTAGATTCTCGGTCGTCATGATCAGCGTCTTACCATCATCTGAAACATAGAAGGCCCGCACCTCGGGGATGAATTCCGACTCCTGCCGCCAGTAGGTGTGGCCGCCGTGCTCGGCTTCGGTGGCCCCTTCGTTCATCGCCTTCAGCTTTTCCTGATCGATCGGTTCGCTGAACACCATCCGCGCCGCGAACACCGGACCGAACGAAGTCTCCGTCGGCACGCCTTGCAGCACCAGCACCTGTTCGAGATTCTCCGGCCCCTGGCCGAGCGCGTTCTGCATGCCGGTGGTGAAGTCGCCGACGGCCGCTTCCGGCAGCGTCGCGACGGTGTCGGTTACCAGTTGTTCCTTCCACAACTCGGCGGGCCGGGCGACCAGCGCCATCTGAAAGCCCTCGACCATCCAGCCCGGATCGATGCCCGCGTTCAGCGCCGCCGGCCGGGGATTGCGATCGGCCGCGGCAGCGTCGTTGGCGGCAGCGTCGCCGACTGCGGCGTCGTCGGCATCAGCCGGGGCTTCATCGCCGGCGGCCGTCTGTTTATCTGAGGCGGCAGCATCGTCGTCCCCTCCGGCACAGGCGGCCTGCAACAAGCAACACTAGAG
>JBBDLY010000484.1:0-12026 GCA_040878585.1 Pirellulales bacterium | reverse complement strand
GTTCGCTTCATCCTGCTGCTGGTCACGTTCGCATGCCTGGCCTTGCCCTTGGTCGCTGAGGTTCCCAACCCGTTGCCGGACCCCGGCAACCAGCCGCCAGCCAAGGACAAGCCGGTCAAAGTCTACATCCTCTCCGGCCAGTCGAACATGGTCGGCATCGGCCAGATCGACGCCGGCGGCAGTCGCTGGGGGAAAGAGTTCCTCGATCCTGCGCCCGTGCTGTCGATCTATCAAGGCAAGTATGATTCGCAGGTCGACTACGACACGTTGGATGCGACGAAGACCATGAAGCTGGAGGCGTTCGGCGGTGTTTCGCCGACGCCTTATCCAGGCGGCGGCGTGCAGATTGTTCGCGGTCATGTGACGCCGAAGGAAACCGGCGTCTACGAGTTCCGGCCCGGCTACGGCGACTCAACGCACAACATCATGGAGGTCGACGGCGTCGAGGTCTACCGCAAGGAGGTCGGCGGAAAGCCGGCGCATAAGCACATCAAGCTCTACGCTGACAAGCGAGTTCCCTTCAAGATCACCTATCTCACCGACGGAGCCAATGGGCTGGGCTGGTGGGTGCGGATGGATGTGCCGGGGACGCTGAACACGGTGGTCAAACAGGACGGCAAGTTCCCTTACCTGGTCGACGAAGATGGCAACTGGACGGTCCGCAACGACGTCTGGTACAAGGGCCTGGTCACCGCCACCGGCGATGGCCCGCTCACGCCGGGCGTGCAAGGCAACACCATCGGGCCGGAGATGGGCTTCGGTCACGTCCTCGGAACTTACCACGACGAGCCGGTGCTGATCATCAAGACCTCGCAGGGCAATCGGTCGCTCGGTTGGGACTTCCTGCCGCCCGGCAGCGAGCGGTTCGAGCACGAGGGCTATATCTACGCCGGCTACAAGGACTCGCCCGCCCGGTGGGAGAAAGGGACCGAGCCGAAGCCGATCAACTGGTACGCCGGCAAGCAATACGACGATTGCTTCGGCGCGGCCCACGAAGTGCTCGACAACTTTGATACGCTGTTTCCGCAGTACAAGGACCAGGGCTACGAAATTGCCGGCTTCGGCTGGTGGCAAGGACACAAGGACGGCGGCGAACCGCACGCCAGCCGCTACGAGCAGAACCTGGTCCACCTCATCAAGACGCTCCGCAAGGAGTTCAAGGCCCCCGATGCACCATTCGTGATCGCCACGATCGGCTTCGACGGTTGGGAGATGCAAGGCCCGCAACTGACCGTGGCGGAGGCTCAACTGGCCGTCAGCGGCGACAAGGGGAAGTATCCCGAGTTCAAGGGGAACGTGCAGACGGTCGAGACCCGCGACTTCTGGCCGAAGGTCGAAGACTCGCCGCGGAACCAGGGCTTTCACTATCACGGCAACGCCGAAACCTATATGAAAGTAGGCGAAGCGATGGGCCGCGGGATGGTCAAGCTGCAATCCCAGGAATGAGGCATCCGCTATTGAATCGCGCGGTTCGCGGGTCGACTGCCCGGACGATCCTCAGGCGATTTTCACCACCCGTTCCTGGATCGTGAGGTTCGGCGGCAGTACCGGGGCCGGGTGGCTTCCCTCGTTGAGGAATGAGCGGTTGCGGCCGTAGCGGCGGGCTTCGGTCATCGTCGCCTTGGCCCGCTCGAACAACGCCTCGCGCGACTCGTCTTCTTGGTATTGCACGACGGAGCAGCTCACCGTGAGATGCGCCTGCTCCGAACCAATGACGAAGCGGATGTTTTCGATACTTTGGCGGATCCGCTCGACCTCGGCCGTGGTGTTGCGGGCCGCCAGTCGCGGCCAGACGACGACGAACGTGCCGCCGCTGTAGCGTGCGTTGATCGCCTTGTCGGCGGCCAATTCTTCCAATAGCTGGGCGAGGGACTTGAGCGCCGCGTCGCCGGCGGTCGTGCCGTGGGTTTTGTTGAACTGCTGGAAGTGATCGACGTCGATCATGGCGACGCTCAGCGGCTCTCCTTCCGCTTGATGTTTCTCCAGCGATTGCTGCAACGTCGATTGCAGGCCGGCTTGGCTGAGCAGGCCGGTGAGTGGATCGAGCCGCGCGTCGTCGTCGAGTTCGTTCAATCGGCCTTCCCGCTCGGCGAGTTGGCAGATCGTTTCGGCAATCGTGTCCTGCGCGTGGCAGTTGGCGGTGGTCATCAACGCCGTTTGACTGAACGCCCTGGCAAGTTCCGCTTTGAGATTGCCGGCCAGGTCGATGGTGGCCAGCTCTCGGTTGGCGCCTTGCACCTCGCGTCCTTGGGCTTCGAGTGATTGGCACAAGCCGGCCGCGGCCTCGTCCTGCGCGACGTCTTGAGCCTTGATTCGGTCGACGGTTTCGCCGTGCTCGCGGAGGTAGGCGTCGCTCATCTGGCGGATGTCTTCGATTGTATGCTTGACCTGCTCGGCATCGTCGCGGCCGGCCTGCTCGCGCATTTGCTGGTCGAGTCGGCTCAACTGGCCGGCGTAGCTGTGGAGGGAATTTCGTAGTTCGTCGACTGAGCGGGCAAACTCCCCTTTGACTTTCGGCTTCGGCTGTATCTGAACCGGTTCCCGCGGCGGCTGATGGGGCCGCAAGTCGAGTGCCGCGGCGACCTCGGCCGCGGCGGTCCGTTGGACGGATTCGACCGTCTCGATACTGCTTGGCTGTGCCGCCTCACTGGGGCCGGTTGGCCCGCGATCGGCGGCCGACAGCTTCGTCTCCATTGCTGGTCCGCCGGCGACCGCCTGTTGACCATTCCCGCCGGGGGCGGCGGCGCGGGCGATCGGCATTTCCCCCTGGTCCATCCGCGCCGCATGGCCCAGATAAAGGGCCAGACCGTAGCCCAGCCCGACGTTCAGGCAGGCGAGCAGCAGCAGGAAGAAAAAAACAACCACGGCGGACGATCCCGTTGTGACGGCGGCGAGTTGAACGGTTCTTGATAAGTGTAGGTTGTACGGGGCGCGCGCGGTCGGCTCGATGCGCCGTTACCCGCGCGGTTGTGACGACAATGCCGATCTTGCGCCGCGGTTGAATCCTGTTTCTGGCCGCATCGCCGCCGCGCGGCTGGAATTGTCTGGCTCCTTTCCAGCTCTGATTGGACATGAATCTAGTGGGGGACATTTCTATTGTGGTGAAACAGGGGACATTTCTAATGGTGGACAACAAGCTCGGTTATCCCGTTATCCGCTCTGGGTTATCCGCTCTGGGTTATCCGCTCCCTGGCCAATGGGCCGGTTTCGAGGTATCCTCAAGGGTTTGTCCGACACTCGTATCCGCAACGCTACAATCCCCCCAGGAGCCGCGCCATGGTCAAGACAGGCGACGTGCAACCCGACTTTTCCCGCGGCGTCGACGGCCTGCTGCCGGCGATCGCCCAGGACGGCGCGACGGGCGACGTGCTGATGATGGCCTGGATGAACGAAGAGGCCTTCCGCGAGACGATCGCCACCGGCCGCGCGGTGTACTATAGCCGCAGCCGCCAGAAGCTCTGGCGGAAGGGCGAGGAAAGCGGCAACGTGCAGCAATTGCAGCACGTCTATCTCGATTGCGATCTCGATACGATTTTGTTGAAGGTCGACCAAATCGGCGGCGCGGCGTGTCATGAAGGCTACCAAAGCTGTTTCTTTCGGGAGTACCGCAAGGACGCTGGCTTGCAGATTGTGGCGGAGCGCGTATTTGATCCGAACGAGGTTTATAAGAAGTAGGTTTGAGGTTTGACTAGTGTTGAGGAGATGGTAATAGGAATTAAGTTGGACGCAAGGCGAGAATGCGTCGCGAATCAATGACGAACGTCGGAATCAAACTAGTCCCGGTGGGGACGGCAGCACGTAGCCTGGGACGCAAGTCCCAGGAATGCTGCCGTGAGAACATGCGGCCGAGCAACCGGCTATGCGTTCAACCGGCGGTCTGCCGAGGCCGCATCCACCCGAGGTATGCCGCGAATGGTTGCGGCCTCGGTCGTGCCCCGTATGACGTCACGCGATATGCTCGGCCGCTGTTGTCGTTGCATCCATTTCCTGGGGTTCCGGCACGCCCGCTCCGCTCGCGTGCCTCCACCCCAGGCTACGTGCTGTCGCCGCTCCGCGGCTGTTGGGAATCTTCGATCCCACAGAAGCTAGGCCTGGCTTCAAGCCGCCACTTCGCCTAACAGATCCATCAATTAATCTGACGCCTCACGCCCCTCAAGTCTCACGTCTCGACAAAGGACACACCATGGCATCCGACCAATCCAAAATGCTCAAGCTCGGCATACCCGCCGGTAGTTTGCAAGAGGCGACCGGCGAATTGTTTCGCCGCGCCGGCTACAAGATTACCTTCTCCTCGCGGAGCTACTTTCCCACGATCGACGACGACGAGATCGAGTGTATGCTGATCCGCGCGCAAGAGATGGCCCGCTACGTGCAAGACGGCGTACTCGACGCCGGGCTGACCGGCCACGACTGGATCTGCGAGACCGGCGCCGACGTGCACGAGGTGACCGAACTGGTCTTCTCCAAGGTAAGCCGCCGTCCGGTCCGCTGGGTGCTGTGCGTGCCCAATGATTCGCCGGTCAAGGAAGTCAAGGATCTGCAAGGAGCGCGGATCGCGACCGAAGCGGTCGGCCTGACGACGCGGTATCTCGAAAAGCATGGCGTCACCGCCAAGGTCGAGTTCTCTTGGGGCGCGACCGAGGTCAAGCCGCCCAAACTGTGCGACGCCATCGTCGAGGTGACCGAGACCGGCAACTCGCTGCGGGCGAACAACCTGCGGATCGTGGCCGAGGTACTGCAAAGCACCACGCGGTTCATCGCCAATAAACAGGCTTATACCGATAAATGGAAAAAGCAGAAGATCGACGACATCTCGCTGATGCTCAACGGTGCGATCAACGCCGAGGGCAAGGTCGGCCTGATGATGAACGTCCCTCGCGACAAGGTGCCGCACGTGCTGTCGCTGTTGCCAGCCATGCAGAATCCCACCATCAGCAGCCTGGCCGACGATAGCTGGGTCGACGTAATTACCGTGCTCGACGAATCGGTTGTGCGGAACATCATCCCCAGGCTCAAATCGGCCGGCGCGCGGGGGATTGTGGAATATCCGCTCTCAAAGGTGATCGACTAAAGTGGCTGTGACGTAGTGGAATTCGCCAGAATTCCGACACGTTTGGGTTGGCGCTGCCCTGTCGATTGAACTGACACGGGGTTCGCGGAACTCTAGGCGAGTTCCGCTACGTAGTGGAATTCGCCTAGCCCGGATTATTCATGGCGATCGTCGCGAGAGGCCGTAAGGTCAATCGCGGCAAGGCAGGCGAGCGATTCGCCCGGAAACATATTGTCAATACGTTGAGGACGAATCGTGAAGCCTAACGCAGCCCGCGATTGACCTTACGGACTCGCAGCAGATTGTCCATGAATAATGCGGGCTAGAATTCCGAGCGGTGCGCAACGACGTTGTCCTGCCAACCAAGTCCACCCAGGGTTCGCGGAACTCTTGGAGAGTTCCGCTACAGGTCTACAGATTCCGCGAGACAAAGTACAGCAGCACAAACACCACTGCCATGAAGCCCACCACCCAGGCGCCGAACCGCAGGGCGTGGACCAAAATGTGTTTCATGTCTTCGTGCCGTGTGGCCGAATAGACCAGGCTGACCGACACGATCAGCGGCAGCGCATACCAGAAGCGGTTGACGTCGCCGGCGGCCACGAGCGGAATCATCGATAGAACGGCAAGCCACATCAGCGGCACTCTAGGGGTTGGTTTTGGGGTCGGAGCTCTGCCCGGTGGTGGTCGGATCGTCGCCGCCGCTTTCGTCGTCCGGCGGCGGACGATCATCCGGTTTGTTCTTGTCTTCTTTTTCAGGCACGCTGCCGACCGGGCCGGCGCCGGCGTCAAAGATGGCCAGCAGGTTCAACAATCCGGCGATCATGGTGAACACGGTCCCCAACTCGAAGTTTCCGGAGAGCTCCTTCTGCCAAGCCGCCAGTTCGGCGGCCGACTTGGGCGCCGCCATGAAGGTCTCGCCGAAGGGATTGCCCATCGTCCGCTGCGCCAGCGCGGGCAGGGCGGGCAGTCCGGCCCAGACCTGACACAGATAGGGCCAGCGGCGGATTTCCGGCTGCCAGGCGGCGTAGACAACTTTGCCGCCCCCCAGGCCCCAGCCGTACAGGAACGTCCCCAGGATGCAAACCATGAACAGCACCCCCTTGGCGGTGCGGCGCTGATAGATGTGCCCTAGACCTGGAATCAACCAAGCCAGCAGCGCCGCCAACAGAGGGTCGCGCAGGTCGACGGTGAACTGCTCGCCATCGACGATCTTCGGCTGCTCTGCGGGGGATGTCGCGGTTTCCGTCTTCGCCACGAATTCGTACCTGTGGGGCTTGGCTAAATCGATAAGTCGCCATTGTAGGTTAACTTCGCTGGGGAGCATAGTATCGGTCTCGCCAGTCTCGCCATCTCGCCGGCGGTCAGGGTTCCATGGCAGCGGGGTGGCCCATGCGTGAACGAGCCGCCTCAGATTCCTGCAGCGCTGTGCGTCGTCGGTTGCACCTCGCGAGATCAATTGTCTCGATTTATCAGTATTTTGTCCGATAAAAGCAGATTAAATAGTTTATTATACAAACTGAAGAAAACATGGCGCGAGTCATTGCCCGAGGCAAACGAGCGGTGGGCCGTTCGGCTCATCCGACCACTCGCACCGATCGTCGGGCATTCCTGGGGGAGGTGTTATTATGTCGCTCAAACGTCGCGGTTTTACTTTGGTCGAGTTATTGGTGGTGATCACGATCATCGCCTTGCTGATGGCGTTGTTGCTGCCGGCGATTCAAATGGTGCGGGCGAGCGCCCGCAAGACGGCCTGCGCCAATAATCTGCACCAGATCGGCATCGCGCTGGCCGCGGCCAGCGAGGAGAAGATCGACTCGGCCAACTGGCGGACGGCGCTGGAGCCGTACTTGGATCGCAATACGACGGTTCTGTACTGCCCCGAGTTTGCCGATCAGACGGCCGGTTACGGGATGAACAACAAGTACCATCTGCTGCTGGGCGCCGACGATGCCAACAAGATCGTGATGCTCGACTACAACGCGCCGGTGGCGGAAATTTCACTCACGCCCTCGCTCAACCGTTGCGACGAGTGGGACGCCAACGCGGCGTTCCGGCACATGGGCACGCTCAACGTGTTGTACTACGACGGCCACGTGGCGGGACTCGGCCCCGACGAGGCCGATCCCTGCAAGGGCGAATTGGTGGACTCCAGCGGCACGACGGCCAGTATCCAGGGCATTCCGACCTACGGCCCGGGCGATCCCGAATACAATAAGGAAGAGTATCCCTATCCGTTCTACTGGGTGCCGTCGCGCACGCCGCCCTACGAATCCGGTCCGACTTCGGAAGACGGCTGCCTGATGGGCAACTATTTTGTCGGCGGCAATTTCGACGGCGTGACCGCCACGCGTTGCGACGACACGCTCAAACTCCCCTTCGGTTCGCATTTCTTCGGGCTGAACACCTGGGATATTCCGCTGCCCGGCTCAAATCCCGGAGGCTGGGACACCGGCTCTTTCGGTTCTGGTTATTGGGAGGGAAAGATCAAGGCCGATAGCACCGCGCAATATCTGTTTTGGGTCTACAGCGACAACAGGGCCTGGATCTATATCGACGGCGACCTTGTTCTCAACAGTCACCAAGGCGGGGCCGCTGGCGTGACGACGGCGGTGCCTGGTCACAAACTGGTCCAGATGTATGAAGGCGAGTGGGTCAATATACGCGTGGAACTGAAGGAAGACACGCCGCAATGGACCCCCAGTCACATCTGGGTGCAGTGGCAAACCTCGACGATGCCGCGGAGTGATATCCCCAGTTCCAATCTCAAGTCCCATTGACGAGAAGTTCGATGTTTCCAGCATTAACAAACCATCGCGCTTGGCTGTATTTGTCACTGTTGCTGCCGCTGTTGGCCGGTTGCGGCGATCCGCCTCCGACGCCCACCTTGCAGGGAATGTACGACGAGGAGCGCACCTTGCCGGCGGTCTTCCTGGTGGAAGGGACCAACGAGCAGGTCATTTTGCCGGGTGACCGGGGCGCCTGGGCGCACGAGGGCAAGTTGGCCTGGATCGCCATGACCTGCACCAACCCCGACTGCCCTGGGGCAGACGCCGCCGAGCCGGTGTTGTTCACCGACCCCAACCCGGCGGTCGTCCTCAACGCGGACGGCACCCTCGGCTACGGCCGCTCGCAAACACCGTCGACCAGCAAGCTCCCAGGCAACTGCCCCGAGTGCTTGGAATTGCGCGATCTGGCCAGTGAAACGGCGGAGGACCGCCAGAAGTACCTGGAGTTCGTCCGCCCCTACGTCCTGCCGGGCACGGACGAGCGGCGCGCCGAGTTGGCCGCGGCCCGCAAGGCTCGTCAGGAAGCGTTGCGCCAGCGGATGAGCCGCGAGTAGCGGAGTCGCGCGTGCGTAGCGGAAGTCGCCTAGACTTCCGAGCGTTGCACTTGGCGTTGCCCTTCCGGATCGGCCCGTGCGTGCTACAAGCTCAAACGGCTCGCTGCTGAATTCTTGGCGAATTCAGCTACCCTTCGCGCGAATTCAGCTACTTTGAAAAATGTCTTGAAAACGCTGTGCTTTGGCGTGATTGGGCAGTTGCTATTGGATTACAATAGGCTCTACGCGCCCATCGGCAGGCATGCGGGCGCTTCGTATTTCTGAATCGCTTACCGAATATCAATCTTGGAGAGAACCGAGTGAACAACCTGCGATATTACAGATGGTCGTGCCTCTTGTTGGCGAGTCTTATTGTGCTGGCCGGTTCCTCGGCATTAGCCGATGAGCCGGACAAGCGGGTCGTCGTATGGGACACCGACGCATTGTTTGAGCCGCCCAAAACGCACGACACCGACGAAAGTCCCGCCCCCGGGCTGCGGTCGTTCTTTTACGAAGGGGCCGACTACAAGGGGAAGCCGACTTGGGTCTACGCTTACTATGGCACGCCGCAAGGCGAGCCTCCGGAGGGCGGTTGGCCGGCGGTCGTCTGCGCGCACGGCGGCGGCGGCACGGCCTTTCCGGAATGGGTGCGGAAGTGGAATCAACGGGGCTACGCGGCGCTGGCCATGGATCTGGAAGGACATCTGCCCGGCGGCAACTCGCACGGCGTGCCGGGCAATCTGCCGGTGAACCGCCCGCATGAGAACGCCGGCCCGGCCCGGATCGATTACTTCGGCGATCGCGATCTGCCCGATACGGAACAATGGTTCTATCACGCGGTGGCCGACGTCGTGCGGGCGAACTCGCTGCTTCGCTCCTATGACGAAATCAACGCCGATAAGATCGGCCTGACCGGCATTTCCTGGGGCGGCACCGTCGTTAGCACGGCCGCGGGCGTCGATCCGCGGTTCGCCTTCGTGGTGCCGGTGTACGGCGCGGGGTTCATTCACGAGAGCGACAATCCCGGCCTGGCGCAGTGGTTTCCGCCGACCAACATGACCGAGCAACAGTTTGAGGATTACCGCACGAAGTGGGATCCGTCGGCCCACCTGCCGCATGCCAAGATGCCGATGATGTTCGTCACCAGCGTGGCCGATCCGGTGTTTCAGATCGACATTGTTTCCAAGTCGGCGGCGTCCGCCGGCGGCGCAAGCCGCCTCTGCCTGCGGCCGTGGATGATCCATGACCACGGTTCCGGCTGGGACGACGCGGGCGAAATCTGGGACTTCGCCGACAGCATCGTCAAGGACGGCCCGCCGCTGCCAAAACTGCAACGCCCCGCAGTCGACGCCGACGGCGGCCTGGTGCATACTCCGTTCGAGGGCGAGATCACCGAAGCCTGGCTCTATTTCACCACCGACGGCGGGCTGTGGAAGGATCGCAAGTGGCATTTCATCCAATGCAATCTGGCCGACGGCGAGCTGGTTTCGCAAAAGCCGCTGCCGAAGAATGCCACGGCGTTTCTCGTGTACGGCTTTCGGGTCGGCAACGGCGGACACCGCAGCAACCACGCGTCGTCGGAGGTGGTGGTGCTGGAAAAGTGAGTGAAGCGAGCAAGCAGCAGAGACTGTGAGAACATCGGCATCAAACATCAGCCGGTACGCGCTAGCGTCCGGTTTGTGGCGCGGACGTTATTCGGTAATGGTGCACGCAATCCACCGCCAACCGGGGGCTAGTGCCCTGCGGCTGATGTTGCCGTCCCCCTGGGCTGCGACGCGGCTTATTTCTGATGCACCATCACCGTTTCCGCTTTTTTGAGCGCGGCGGTGGCGACGTTTTTCAAACGATTGTGCTCGCTCTCGACCGTTTTCCGCAGCACGGGGATCGCCGCTTCGCTCGGCCGGGCGTTGAAATGCTGCGCGGCGTGGATCTTCAGTTGGACTGCGTCGTCGCCCGAGAGCACGTTGATCATCAACCGTTCGAGCGCCGGATGTTCGCGACGGCAGAGGCTTTCCACCAACAAAGGGCGTAATTCGGGATCGTTCTTCTTCCAGGCGTCGAGCAGCGCTTGCGTCGCCTCGGTGGAATTGAAACGCCGTATGCCATGCACCGCCTGTTGCCGCATGTGCAGGGCCTCCTGTTGGTGAAGCACGTGAATCAGCAGCGGCAAAAACTCCTCAAAGGGATGATTAAAAATGCGCCCTAGCGACATGTGAAGCGTTTCCGGACTGCTTCTCTTTTGCAGGTAGTTCGCCAGGTCGTGCCGGACGGCTTGGTCGTTGCGCGAAACCAAAATCGTCATCGCCTCGACCTGGACCTGCGGATCGGCGTCGGTGGTGGCGGCGGTCATCAGCAGCGGCGTGGTCGACTCGGCCTCCATGCCGCGGACGGCCAATACCGCATGCCGTCGCACCGCGACGTCCTCGTGCTGACGGATTGACTTGGCGAGCGACGGCAGGAACTCGGGAAAGGGGCGGTGTGCCAGTCGCTTGAACGCCTCGATGAGAATTGCCGCGTTGTCCACGCCGTGGAGATAATCGGCCAGCTCCTTGCGTATGGCGGGATCGTTGCGATCAATCAACACCAGCATCGCCTCGGCTCTGGCCGTGGCGCTCGGCTCGTCTCCGGTCGCCACGTCGAGCAATACGAACTCGGTGTAGGCGTCACTACGTTTCCTGGTCTCGCGAACCGCGTTCTGCCGTGCCGAATCGTTCGACTCAGCGGCCAACTTCCTGGCCAGTAAGCACTCCGGCAAGGGGGCGATCCCCTGGCTGGCCATCGGCTCGATCCGCACCCAAGTGATCCGCTGGTCAGGCCCAGCAGGTACGAATTCGATCGTCGCCATCGCGGCGCGATCGGCCGCATCGTGCAATTCCACGTAGGCCGGCCAGCGCGTGGTTCCCTTGCCGATGGGGAATTCTCCACGAATCTCGTCGTTGAGACGGACGACGAGCTTGCCCGGCGCCCGCAGTGCCGTTTCGGGACGGACCTGAATCTGCAGATAACGAGTCTCCGCGCTCTCGTTCAACTGCTTGGTGAGCGTCAGCGGCCCGCCGGTCACCGAAAGGATCGCCCCATGACGATGATTCGCGTCGTCGGTGCGATACCACTCCTCGGATCGCTCCAGGGTGGTCTGTGCGGCGGCGGTGATGGCCCAATCGTTCCAGTAATGCTCGTCGTTTTTCTCTCGCGAAGCGAGAATCGGAAACTGAGCGGCGTCGAGCCGCGGCCGGACCGGTTCAACTGTATCGGGCCGCGGGGCGTCGTTGTCCTGCTCGTCGTCCGCCCCGGCTTCCGCCGGTTCAGCGGGTGTCGATTCCTCCGGCCGGTCGGCGTCCGCAGCGGTCCAATCTTCGGCGACGGCCGATTCTGCTTGCTCGGCCAGCAGCGGGGCCGGCTCCGCGGGAAAGAGTTGATAGATGAACCAACCCACGCCGGCGAATACTGCCAACACCGCGGCATAGGCGGCCATGCCGCTTAAGTTGCGGCTGGCCCGGGGCGTCCGCTCATGCGGACGGGCGGCTTCGGTCGCCGCCTCGGCCGCTAGCGCCGCTTCGGCCTCGGCCAGATACTGTTCAATCGGCATCTCGCCCTTGAAAGCGGTAAGTATGCTCGGGGTTGCCACAATCGCCGTGCGGATCGTTTCCAACTGTT
>JBBDLY010000483.1:9898-12028 GCA_040878585.1 Pirellulales bacterium | reverse complement strand
AGCACCAGATGCGTATCGTTGCCGAACGTCTAATTCACCTTGTGCAGGTAGGGGCCAAGTACATCGTGTACTTCCACCGGGGCCAGGGTGTCGGCCTTGTCGATCAAATGGGCGATGGCCCGCCCCGAACTGCTGTCGAGAATCTGTCTCCGCGACGGCTCTTCCAGCAGCGTGACGGTGAAGAAGGTAATAGCGACGCAGATAATCGCGCCCTGGATGCCGCCGGCCAGCGCGCCCATCTGGCGATCGAATTCGTGCAGCTTGACCCGGCTGATTCCTTTGCGCAACACGCCGAACGCCAACCAGATCACGGCCGAGCAGCCGACATACAGCACCAGCATCGCCAGAAAGCGATTCCACGGCGCCGAGTCGCCGAACAGCGGTGCCAGCGGGCCGCTGAATGAAAGCGAAACAAAGTAGCTCACCACCAGCGAGGCGATCGAAGCAACCTGCCACGACAACCCCTTCCAGGCGCCGAACACAACCGCCCCGAGGAGCACCAGCAACATGAAGATGTCGTACGTTCCCATGCCTCTTCCCTTTAAGTTCGCGATTTCTTGCGAAAGTATATCGACCAGCCCGAGCGGCTAGAAGGGCGAAATGCACGGCTTGCTGAATCTGCTAGCAACGCAGTTGGCCTTGGCGTAAGCCGCCGAATGCTTTACTTTTCGCACCCCGTTGAACTATTCCGATACCTCGCCGCGCGGGCTTTTCGCTTTCCGCGCCGCGGGGGGACACTTTGGCGAGTTGCTGCCATGGCCAATTTTCGCACTCACATTAGCACCAGCAGCGTGCTGGGCGTCGGTTACACCAGCGCGGGCATCGCCTACTTCCACGACGAAGCAGGCGCCTTGCCGCTGGCCAGTTGCGTGTTGGCCGGCGGCATGTGCAGCATTGCCGGGATGCTGCCCGACATCGACAGCGAAACCGGCATCCCGCTGCGCGAGACGATGGCCTTCGGCGCGGCGGCGGTGCCGATGATGATGGTCGATCGCTTTCAACAGATCGGTATGTCGCATCAATCAATCGTGCTGGCCGGCGTCGGCATCTATCTGTTCATCCGCTTCGTGGTGGCGTGGATGATTAAGAAGTACACCGTTCACCGCGGAATGTTTCACAGTATTCCCGCGGCGATCATCGCCACCGAACTTGGATTTCTGTTGGCCTGTCCACCGAATCTGATGCTGCGCTATTACATGGCCGGCGGCGTCTTCCTGGGATTCATGTCGCACCTGCTACTCGACGAGTGGTACTCGGTCGATACCCGCCGCGGACGCATTCGCTTGAAGAAATCGTTCGGCACGGCCGTCAAGTTTTGGGGCAACTCCACCTACGCCAACATCTCGACCTATGTGAAAGTCGGCATTTTGACGATGATGGTCTTTAGCGACCCGATCGTGATGGAACGTCTCGGTGAGCAGCGCACGCAGATGCAGATCGTGGACAAGGCCCAGGAGCGGACGCAGAACTACCACCGCGTGGCGTTGGAAGGAATTCAGAGCCTGTTTAAGTAATCTGATCGGTATCGAGCCAAATCGTCACCGGGCCGTCGTTCACCAGGCTGACCTGCATCATGGCGCGGAACCGACCGCTGGCGACCTCGATGCCTTGGCCGGCAATGCGGGCAATGAACTGCTCGTAGTATTCATTGGCCTTGTCCGGCGCCGCGGCGGCGGTGTAGCTGGGGCGACGTCCCTTGCGGCAGTCGGCCAGCAACGTGAACTGGCTGACCACCAGCATCGCGCCGCCGACTTCCGGCAACCCGAGATTCATCTTGCCCTGCTCGTCGTCGAAGATCCGCAAGCCGAGCACCTTGTTGGCGACCGCTGCGATTTCCTCCGGCGTGTCGTGCTTGGCCACGCCGAGCAGCACGAGCATGCCGGGACCTATCCGACCGACGGTTTCGCCGTCGACGGCCACGCTGGCTTCGCGGACGCGCTGGATCAAGGCTCGCATACAGGCTCCGTAGCTGAATTCGCGGAGAATTCAGAGGTGTCGTAGCTGAATTCGCGGAGAATTCAGAGGGGATTCGGTAGCTGAATTCGCGGAGAATTCAGAGGCAATTCGATGGATCGTCCGCTCCTCCGCCGGCGGAACTCTACGCGAGTTCCGCTACATAGGTGTCGGAAC